>JAJYHI010000058.1 GCA_021784835.1 bacterium | reverse complement strand
GCTTCGATGATATATTTATATACGTCAAGAACCAATAGACCGTAATAAGCCATAACAGAGTCGTGAGTTCCCGCGGCCATTTGGCCTAAATCTCTAAAGAAAACGGCCACGCCGCCGACAAAAAAGAAATTATATCCTGCAAGAAGACCCCGGACGACCATAAGAAAAAAGAAATAAAGCATAAACTCTTTAATTCCTTTGTCTCCGAACATAAGATTCTGAATAGACCACAGGATTAGAGAGATAACGGCCAAGTAAAAGAAAAGCTGACCGCTTGCGTCCGTTAGGTTAGCCGCTATTTTCGGCCCCGCTTGATCTATCGCTCCGCCCAATAAATATACTTTCCGATAGATACCCGCGAAATTCTGACCTTTCGGCGTTTTTCTTGCAGTAGCAGTCGTCGTATTTCCCGCCGGTGCAGGAGTCGATAGCGACGATACAGTATCTTTAAGCGCTGCGGGGTTCCACGCAAAGGCCTTTACGCTTAATCCAAAGACCGCAAAACCTAACAGTAAAAATAAAATTAGCTTTTTCATAATAATTATCTCCCTATCCCGAAATTAGTTACGTTTGGATATTGCCCGAACCCTGCGCCTACTTTTTCCGGCGGAGGGGTAACGGTAAATACCGGAGTGTTTTTTTCTGTTGCGACCGACGCCGCCTGCTGAGAGTCTTTCGCTCCCGCCTGCATTGCTTTCAATTTAGCCTGCTGCGCTTCGAGCTTATTAAGCTGGTTTACTTCTTCCGTTAAAGCTACTAAAGCCTGACCGTTAGCCTGTTCCGCCGCGACCTGACCGTGGGCGGCCGCGACGTTCGCCCCCAGCTGCGATATTAAATTCTGGTTATTCTGCGAATTATCGAGAATAGACTGTCCGTATGCGGCAGTCTGGGCGGACTGCGTATTTGCCGTATTATATTGATTATACGCGCCCTGCGCCGCCTGAGTCGGCGTTTCGTTCGCCGTGCCGTAGTCGCCGTAAGTGTTTGCGTAATTCTGCAGGAATTGCGACATCTGCGGATTTCCGAGAGCTTTTTCCTGCGCGATTATGTTTTGCATATTCATCTGTTCTTCGGTTAAAGAGTTTTTAAGCCCCTGCAGTTCGCCCGCGGGCATCATAACCGTCCCTTCGATGTTATTGACCGAGGTTAAAAGCGTAGAGCTTTCCTGCTGGAGTTCCTGTATCTGATTCATTAATTGCTGTCCCTGCCGGGCATACGTCAAAGCGGAAAGTTCCGTCTGTATTTTCGACTCCGCCGCCTCTATGGCGGTATTTGCCGCGGCAAGGTGCTGAATAATCGCCTGTATGCCGGTGGAAATAGGGTCGGTAACAAGAATTTGCGCCGAAGCCGTTAAGGGAGTAAAAGCAAAAAATAAAAATACCGCTAAAAAAATAAACTCGTAACGGCTACGAGGTCTTAAAACCTTGCTATTACTAATTTTCTTTAAAAAAAACATAATAATCACCTCTTTAGTTATTTTATCTTCCGAATCCGCCCCGACCTTTGCCGCTGTCCCAGCCTGAATTTTTAAGTTCTTTCTCTATGTCGATTCTATTGCAAAATTCTTTATCCGCTTTAATATAGCTTTCCAGCTTTTCCTTCCAGTCCTGATTTTCCGTTTTATTGAGGATGAATCCTTTTTCATCTACGCTAAAAGATACTACTCTAAAGTGTTTTTTTAGCAGTGCAATTCTATCCTCGTATATTTTTTTCAGAACGCGTGCTCTTTTGTTCTGCATAACTAAGTCAATGAACTTCCAATTTTTAGAGTTGAATAAATTAATAGTTATCGACACTTCTCGGTCGTCTAACTCTCGAATTGTTAATAATTCCGCCGTGCTTCTTCCTTGCGCGGCAATTCCGGCGTTTAGTTCTTTGATAAGCTGTAAAATTGCTGTTTTTATTTCATCGATATTATTAATCTCGTAAATACCGAATAATTTTTCTACGATTTCGTTAGTTTTCATTTTTTTAGTCTCCTTTTTAAAAATTAAATTTATCTTCCTATCCCAAGATTTTTCGTTTTTTTAAGCCGTCTTTCTAAATCTTGCGAAAACTCATCAAGTTGCATTTCTTTGTTTTTATCCCTGCCGAAGTCTTGATTTTTCTGTTCTAATTCGTTATCTTTACTGATAATATTTTCTTTCTGTTCCTCTTTTATCGGTTCCTGTTTTTCTTCCCGGCCGTTGCCCTTCTGAATTTCTTTAACCTTTTCCTTAATTTTCGCTTCTTCGCTGCCGGTTATTTTATCGAAAACTTTTTTAGTTCTTTCTGCGAAGTTTTTAAACTTTTCGCTGAATTTTTTTTCCTCGTTCTTTAATTCATTAAATTCTTGAAGTTTCTTTTTCCTCTCTTTTTCTTTTATAAATTCTTCAAAAATCGGATAACGCTTGATATATTCTTGCTTTAAAGCTCCTTTATCGCCCGCTAATTCCGCTTTTTCTGCCCGCTTGTATGCTTCAGCAACCCAGCGCGGATACCTTTTTCGTGCCTGTTTTTTATCGTTTTGCCTGATTTCTATGCCAAGCTCATTATGTAAAAACTGGCCGACGTTTTTTTTAAATGCGTCCAAAAACATATAATTGCTTTTAGATAAGTCCCTTATGTTTTTCCCGTTTGCGTCTGTAGGTGAAAATATTATGTGAATATGCGGGTTTTTCAAATCTTTTCCTCCTGCGTGAAGCGCCATATTCCATGTTGCGCAGACAGAAAAGTATTTTTCTGAAAACTGCTCAGCAAACTTTTTCATATTTTTATCTGCATTATTTAAAAACTCGGTAGGAACGGGAACGATTAAACGTCTTTGCGTAACTCTGCTCGGGTTTTCGCTTAATAATTTTTTTTCCAACTCGTTAAATTTTTCTTTTGCGTCTTTATCGCCAATGCTGCAAATACATTCTTCTTTTCTTTCGATATACGAAGCAAACGCCGCAGCTCTGCCCCTATCTTTTATGCCGCTCACCACGCTTGCCATTACGCTTACGCTCCACGTCTTATTCCCCGAAAAACCGCCTTTATGCGCCGAAAAATTACCTCTCGCCTGTCCGCTTGAAATTCTCGGTTCGTTTTTTTGACTTGGCCGTCTCGTATATTTTTCTTGCCAATCACTTCTTGAAAAATCGTGCCTCGGTTCTATCTTCATTTTCTTTCCAACTTGATATTTTTAATAAAGCACCGCAGGTTTAATCCCGCAAGGGCTATTTGGGCAAAAGCATTAAATTCCCTTTTTTAATTTTAAATATTCCTCGCCATCTCTTACAACAGTTTCGAATTTTTCGGCGTTAAGTTCGTAATAGTTTTTTTCGCTTTGTTCGTTTTTTAGTATTTTTTCAATTGTGTTTTTGATTTTTTCATCGTCGGATAATTCTAAGATTTCAGGATAATATTTTGCGATGATTCCGCCGATTAAAAATTTAGCGTGTTCCCTGCGGCTTCTGTCCTTTTTGTTTTTTTCTAATTCGATAAAACGTATTTTTTTATTTGTAAGTTTTCTTTCAAGTTCTGCTTTTTGTTTCACTAAAGATAAATATTCGTCTATCGCGACTTTTTTATCTATTGATTTTAGCTTTAGCGATATCTCTTTTATATTTTTTTTAAGTTCCTCAAACATTTTTAATCACCTTGTTTTTATTGTTTTCAATGAATTTAATAATGTCCGAAACAGAGAACCTATAGGTTTGACCAACCTTATAAAAATTAATTTCACCGGTTCTCATTAATTTGCGTAAAGTCATTTTCGATATTCCAAGCATATTAAGCACTTCGCCAACCTGCAACATTTGTTTTTCTTTAGTTTTAGTCATAATGTTTTACTCCTTTTTTATGTATTTTAGTTTAACTTTATTTTAATTATATCACTTATAACATAATTGTCAATATATTATTTTTAATAATACATTTATATTACTATCAGTAATAAAAAGCTATGATTTACTGTCATAATAGGCTATGACTATTAATCATAATTTTACTTGACATAGTGTTATAAATAGAATAATAATATATATATAAATGGTATATTTTATTGCAATAATTATGCAAAATTATGCAAAATTATGCAAAATTTACCTGACTACTTCCATTTATGATATAATCGAAAAAAAGGGGATTTATTAAATGAAAAAGAAAGTAGAGAAAATCGATAACGAAATTTACGAGGAAATCGGCAAGCGTTTAAAAAATGTTCGGGAACGGCTCGGATTTTCGCAACTGCATATTGCGAACACATTTAACATAGGCTATCAGTCGCTTCGTCGTTACGAAGACGGCAAGACTCCTATTCCGATTCATTTTCTCGCTCAATTTGCAGAGTATTGCGATATTCAATTATCTGAATTAATTCCCACCACTGAAAAAAACAAAGAATTTAATAAAGATGTCTTGTTGGAAAAAAATATATTCCAGCTTCGTAAAATTTACGAAAGGGAAAACGATAAAACGATAAAAATCACTAACGCCGCTATCGATTTTTTAGTAAAGATTAAAGATATAATTTAGTTTTATTTTTTTAAAAAGTTGTGATATATTGAAAGTAAGAATTAAAGAATTAAGTCTTTGCCCAAATAGCCCTTGCGGGATTAAACCTGCGGTGCTTTTAAAAATTGTAAAGGTAAATTTATGAATGAAATTATATTTATAGTCGAAGAAGACGTTGAATCGGGCTATACTGCTAAAGCTCTTGGATATTCAATTTTTACGGAAGGAGAAACTATCGAGGAACTCAAAGAAAATATTAAAGACGCTTTAGAATGCCATTTCGAGAATAAATCCGATATTCCGCACGTTGTAAGACTTCATCAAGTAAAAGAAGAGCTTTTTGCATATGCCTAAAATTCCACGAGATATTTCCGGACAGAAATTAGCTCAACTATTATTTCAATATGGTTATAAAATCGACTGGCAAAAAGGAAGTCATATAAGATTAACGGCTAAACATAATAACCTTGAACATCATATAACGATACCGAATCACGATTTTATTAAAATCGGAACTCTTAATAATATTTTAAGCGGTGTCGCAGGTTTTATAAATATAGATAAAAAAAATTTAATACATAAATTATTTAACTAATCCCTACAAAAACCCCTACATAAAAAATATAATATTGAATAATATTAATAATTTTGACGGTTTAAGAGTCGAACATTTACCTTCACACGGTGGAAGCCGCAGGTTCGAGACCTGCCGCGCCCACCATCCGAAACGGCGTTAAACGACCCGCCCGCAAAATTCTATACTAAAACTCAGGATACTCAAAAAACAAAAAAAATAAAACCGACGCTTAATAAAAGCCCTTATTAATGATATAATAATAAATAATAAAAAAATAATAAAATTAT
>JAJYHI010000024.1 GCA_021784835.1 bacterium | reverse complement strand
TAAAAACCTGTCTGCCGTTGCTGTAAACTTTTCCGGGCGAGGTAATATTTTTTGCCGCAGACGTTTTTTTTGCATAGGCGACTTTTACGGGCATTGCGGAACCTGCAAAGGCAAAGGGCATGTCGATACCGCAAAGGACGCACGAGATAAAAATTAAAATTGAAATCAAAATTGCTTTTTTCATAGTTTTCCGTCTCCGGAGGGGATTATTCCCGTATCTATATCCAGTTGAGAAACTGCCAGATAAAACCCGTTTACGGCTTTAGCAAGTTCTATACGCGATTTTATCCAATTATTCTGGGCTTCCTGCAATTCAAGAGCGTTAAAAGCCCCTGCCAAATAAGCTTCTTTCGCCATCTTAAAAACTTCCCCCGATTTTTTGGCTAAAATTTTTGCTCCGTAAATTTTCTTTTTTGAGGCAGACGCTCTACCGTAATCTATTGCAAGCCTTTTTTTTACGGACAATTTAACTGCGGATGCGGCGGATTTAAGCGCCATAAGCCTTTCATTCGCCGCATCTATATAACCTTTATGAAGTCCGAAATTATAAATAGGAATGTTCAGCATGACGAAAAACTGCCATCCGAGATTAGGGGCGGCGAAGGAATTTACGGTGTCTTCTCCGTATGCGGCGCCTCCCTGAATGTTTGGAAGCCTTCCGGCTTTACTTATTGAAACGGATGATTTGGCGGATTTAATTTCCGCATCGGCTATTTTAATCAGCGGCTGTTTTTTTATAGCTTTCGAAATAAGACTATTTAAAGGAGGCATCTTATAATGGAAACCGGCGCGGTGCGAAGCGGGTGTAAGTAAAGAAAGTTTTGCCGGTTTGACGCTGCCGTAAAATATTTCCATTAAGAACATCCGTTCAAACGATTTTACTTTTGATTTTAAAATTTTTAAGTTAGTTTGTATGCCGGCCGTCATAAGCTCCGTTTGAACGACGTCGAAACGCGAAAGACTGCCGGCTTTATACCCTATTTTTGCGGCGGCTAAAATTTTTTTAGCGCCGCCTAACGCCTTTCGGTCTATTTTTATTTCGTCTTTCAACAGAATTAGTCCGTAAAAATATTGCGTTATACGGGCGGCCGCGAAAAGGCGCGCCAGACGAAGCCTGTATTCCGCAACCTTGAGATTGTCTCCGGCGAGCGAAATTTCGCCGTATATTTTCGGGTCGTATATCGGAACGGTTAAACCTGCCAGCCCTATCAGTTCCCTCATACCGTTGGCTGCTGCAAATACGGGATACCCGTTTTTCGTTCTTGTCCAGATACCTCCGGCGTTAACTGAAATATCGGGGAGTAAACCGGCGTCCGCCGATTTTTTTAAGTCCCTTTTTTCGGATATTATATGCTCAGCTTCCAAGATATTCCCCTGATTAGCTAATGCTCTTTTGATAGCCTGCGCCAAAGTTATTCTTATAATTCCGCTAGTTGCGGAAAACGAAATTTTAGCCGTTTTACTTTCTTTTAAATAGATGCCGGCGTTATGCCGATTTGAGGCGGTATCCGCATATGCCGTTTTGACCGAATTGACTATATTTAAGGCGGGTAATAAATAATTAAATGAACAACCTGCGCTAATTAAACATAAAAATGAAAAAACCGTTTTTGCCGCAATCGAAATTTTTTTTTGCATAAAAATTTAATGAAAGATATAATAATGCAATATTATATATAATGCGGCCTAATTATGCAAATTAACCGGAATTGAAGATAAATTCCATTATATATTTATAAACGGATAAACAGGAGGATAAATGTTCGTTAAATCTTTCGGAGCGACAAAAAACGTTACGGGAAGCTGTCATATGTTAACCGACGAAAAAGACGGTTCAAGCGTAATGATAGATTTCGGCTTGTTTCAGGAAAGGGAATTCGAAGACAGAAACTACAAACTCGATTTTGACCCTAAAGATCTCGATTATCTGATATTAACGCATGCCCATATAGACCATTGCGGCAGAATCCCGTTTTTAATAAAAAGCGGATTCAGAGGCAGGATTCTATGCACGAAACCGACTTATCAGCTTGCAAAGGTATTGCTTTTGGACACCGGAAAAATAATGTCCGAAAATTATAAATACGAATTAAAAAAAGCCTTGAGGAGAAACGAAGAGAAACCCCGTCTTTTATACGACGAATCCGACGTGCTGGATTCTTTCGATTATTTCGACCCCGTTCTGGAATACGGGAAACCCCTTGAATTAAAAAACGGTTTTGTCGTTTCAGCGCACGATGCAGGGCATATTTTAGGCTCTTCTTTCGTAAAGGTCAGTAAAAACGGCAAATCGGCAATATTTTCAGGCGACCTCGGCAACAAAGAAAAACCTATAGTTAGAAATTTCGAGTATCCCGACGATGCCGATATAGTATATACCGAAACGACCTACGGCGACAGAAACCACAGAAGTTTTAAGGAATCTAAAGAAGAATTTTTGGCGGCGATAACCGAAACTTTTAAAAACAACGGCAATGTTTTAATACCAAGCTATGCTACTGAAAGAGCGCAGGATATACTGTATATGCTCAGGGAGTTTTACGAACAGGGGCTTTTGCCGAAATGCAGGGTTTTTTTGGATTCTCCTCTTGCGTTAAACGTTACTAATATATTCGTCCAAAATTTTTCTTACTTTAAAGAAGACAATATCCCGCTTTTTAAAAAAGGCGACCCTTTCGATTTTCCGTATTTGAGTATCGTAAAAGATATAGAAGAATCGAAAAATATAAATAAAGTATCCGAAAGGGCCGTTATAATAGCGGGAAGCGGCATGCTTCACGGCGGCAGGATTCTGCATCATCTTAAGCATAACATATGGAAAAAAGAAAATGCCTTAATATTCGTAGGTTATCAGGCAAAAGGAACGCTCGGCAGAAAAATAGTAGAAAAAGAAAAAAAAGTGCATATTCTCGGCGAAAATTTTGAAGTCAACGCTCAAATTTATACGATAAACGGTTTTTCGTCGCACGCGGACCGGAAAGAGCTTATGGAATGGATTACCGCCTTAAAGTTCAAGCCCGAAAAAGTCTGTCTCGTTCACGGCGACGAAGACGTTATGAATGTTTATAAAGGCAAATTGGAAGAAAGGGGATTTAACGTTTATATGCCCGGTTACGGAGAGGAAATAAATTTTTGACGGCAAATTATAACATAAGAAATAAATATATATGGCTAATAGATTGAATAATAACAAAACGATAATAATAGCGGGTATAGCGGCTATAATTTTATGGATAATAACAGCCGCTATAACTTTCGACAGGACGTTTATACCTTTAAAAAACTATATAGGCAAAAACTCAAAAATAATATTAGAAGTATCCCTAATTAACGACGATCTAACCCGAACAGGCTCTTTAATAAAAAGGGTAGTTTTTTACGAAACATATAAATCCTTTAACTATAAAAATAAAGTAAAAAAATATCTAAAAAAATTATCGCTTACCGTAAATAAGACCGACGGGGATTATAAAAAATTATTTACCCTGCTAAACATTAAGACCCCTGTAAAATTAAAGAAATTATCGCTTTCCAATGCTAAATATTTTTCATCACTTGCCGGAAAGTCGTATTACCACTGGGAATACGTTTCAAAGCCCATAGTCAAAAGATTTATTAAATATACCGGATTCGTGCCTTTAAAATTGTCGGACAGGATATTCCTTAAATATACCTTAGATAAATCTATTTTACCCGCATCTGAATTCATTCGTAAAATATCGGCAGGTTTCGTATATTTAGTCCGCTTTGCGGCATTTACGTTTATTTTCGGAACAATCATAATCATACTTCTGGGCATTATGGTCATATATTATTTAAATAAACTTTTTAGAGAAATAAGGAAAAGCGAGCAGAGATTTAAAACTATGTTCAACAGCAGTCCGGTTGTGCATCTGATAAAGGATATAAAAACGGGAAATATTATCGATGCTAATAAAGCAGCGGAAAATTTTTACGGATATACAAGAAAAGAGTTAACGGCTATGAATATTACCGATATTGCTTTAGTAAGCAAAGAAGAAGATAAGCGGTTTAGAATGGAAGCGTATAATAAAGGCATAGGGAATCCGATATCAAAAATTTTTAATCATAAGCTTAAAAATGACGACATAAAAAGAGTCGAAGTAATCCTCTCAAAAATAGAAATCGACGGCAAAGAATATCTTATTAATTCGATTACGGACATAACGGAAAAAATATTTTACGAAAACTCCTTAAAGAAATCGGTCGAATTTTTTAAAATATTGAGCGAGAATATACCTTCGATAATAGGTTTGTACCGCGAAAAAATTGTTTACATAAACCCTTTCGGCTTAAAAATACTCGGTTATACGGAAGAAACTATTAAAGAGTTGAATCCGCTGGACTTGGTAGAAGCGAGAGAAGAAGAGAAACTTAGCTTATCTGAAAATATTAAAAGAAGGCTTGACGGCGAACAGTTCGAAACTAAATACACCTTAAAAATAAAGAAAAAAAGCGGCGAAACTTTCTGGGGAGAAATAATTTCGACGACGATATTTTTCGAAAACGCTTGGACGGGTCTCGCTATTATTGCCGACGTAAGCGACAGGGTTGTAAGCGAATTGAATTTGATGAAAGAAAAAGACGTATTTAAAGAGCTTTCCGAGCTTGACGGTTTAACCGATATTCCAAACAGAAGGTCGTTCGATGCAAAGTTGGAAGATTACTTAAGCAACGCACTGCTTAAGAATGCTAAGTTTTCATTGATAATGTTCGATATAGACCGTTTTAAGGAAATTAACGATATCTTCGGACATCAGGCGGGGGATTCGGTTCTTTCCGAGCTTGCGTTTTTAATTAAAGGGAATATAAGAAAAGATGATTTTTTTGCAAGGTTCGGCGGCGAAGAGTTTATGGTAATATCGAAAAATATCGGCGTCAAAGGCGCGGTCGAACTTGCCGAAAAATTGAGGCTAAAGATAGAAACGTACGGCTTTTCCTCAAAAATTAACGTCAAGTGCAGTTTCGGAGTAACCGGTTATAGGCGGGACGACACTGCCGAAAGTATAGTAAAAAGGGCTGACGAAGCGCTGTATAAAGCAAAAGAAAACGGCAGGAACAGGGTGGAAAGCGTAGAATAAGAGAAGAAAAGCGGGATTTAAAAATTTTTTAATGGTGGAGCTGATTTTGCAGGGTTACCTTCTATACTTAATTTTATGTTACGGCTTATTTTGCAGGCTTTGCGTGAAGGCGTCAGGTTTTTGGTCATGGGATAGGTTTTGTTCGCGCAGTATTTTAAGAGCGGTTTCTAAAATTTGCCGATCCGTTATATCCTTACCTCTCGGCGTCCTTTTAGTAAGCAAAAGTCCTTCTAAATTTATCGTATTAACGGCTATTCCGTCTAAATCCGCTTTTACCGCATATTTAGACAAGCTCTCGTAAGTTTCTGCGCAAGCCGTGAACATAATATCCACTACTATTTCATCAGCGAGTCTTATTGTTTCGCCGTCTTTAAACCACTCTACAGGAATATCTTTTGCCGACTTGTCGGGTAAAATCATAAGCGCCCGCTTGACTCGCTCTCCCGATTCCTCTGTTGCCGGAACGACGATATCTATATCTGAAGTTGTTCTTGCTATGCCGTGCATATGTAGAGCGTATCCTCCGATTAATAAATATTCGGCACCCGATTCGTTTAAGGCTTTAATAACTGTTTTTAAATCATCTATTGTTGCTTTTCTCGCTTCTTCCATAATTTTTTAACTCATTTTTAGCAATCTTGTTTGCAAGGCAATTTAAATAATGTTCGTCAGCTTCTTCATGCGTCTTATAGCGGTAAATACCTTTTGGGAAAAACCTTATTTCTTCGATTGTATCGTTCCACATCGCGATTTCTTTTAGATAATCCCCTCGGGGTTCAAAGCTAATCGGTTTCTCTACGATTCTATTTCCGACTATTTTCATAATAATTATTTGTTACCTTCTGAATTTGATTTTATTTTGCGGTTTATTTTCCGGTTTATTTTGCAGGCCCTGCGTGAAGGCGTCGGGTTTAGTTTGTTCGAAAATAGGCGATATCCTATTTATTTTTTTGATAACAAATGGCCTAACCTGCTCAGTTATGGATATAGCCTCTTTTTCATCCTCGATAGAAGCATCCTTTGAAGCAGGATATCTTGATTTTACAGCGTAATCGGTTAGCCTATCAGCCTCAATTTTATAAAGACTACTAAAATCATTATCTATTCTTTTGCATGTTTCAATTAATTTTGCTATATCGTGTGTGTGATGTTCGCGGTGGTTGTCATTAATTTCTATATTATTAGCAACTAAATACGCCTTAAGGTATTTTTCAACAGCCTGCTGCATATTATAACATACTATATTCTTAAAATTTTCAGGATTATTCTTAAAGAGAATTAAACCTCCATTAAAATTCTCATCTCCAAATTTAATCCATTCTTTTACAGTTTCTTCATTCATACGGCAACTCCATATTTAAGCGCATAATAAGTTATATTGCCAACATTATTATCTTTCTTAATCTCACCCGATGAACTAATTATTATGTCATTATCAATTTTTAATTTCGCCATTTTCCTTCTAATTTTTAAAAGCATATTGCTTTCATCTTCATGGGATGCACCTTGTTCTAAAACCACAAAAAAATCATAATCGCTATTTTCCTTATAATCTCCCCTTGCCCTTGAGCCGAATAAAATTATTCTGTCAACCTGGTATCCGGCTTTTTCGACTTCTTCCGTAATAATTTTTTTTGCAATATCAACGTTTTTATCTGCTATCTTTTCCATAACTTTATTATAGCATATTTTTCTTTACTTTCTCCATCCAGCCGCCTATCTCACGCGGCATTATAAAAAACTGCCGCATTTGCGTTTTAAGGCCGGTTAAATATCATTTAGGCTCATTTTTTATCATGGTGCGTTTTTGACGATAAAAGTTCTCCTAACTTACCGGCGCATATCCGATATTGTCGGGAGAGACGTTTATGAGGTTGTCAAAAAGTTTTGTTTTATTATGAATATGGCCGTGAATATTAATGTCGAATTTATTTTTAATAAATATTTCTTCTAACTGTTCTATAGGAAATTTAAAAGGATTCTCATCCGGGTAATAGTTATATCCGTAATCCTGGACGCAATAATTCCTATGATTTAAAATTGAATATAAATCTTTAATCGGATAGTGCGAAAAAAGTATCTTTATGTCTTTAAGAGTCCCGGATACGGCGGAAGACCAGGGGTTTTTAAATTCGTTTACTAATTCTATGCCCGTCGTTTCATAAACGCCAGCAGGAGCAGTATCGTGATTGCCCCTTATCAACAATATTCTTCCGTTTAAAAGTTTGCCGTATTTTCTAATCTTTTCTTCAAGAGCTTTAGCCGTATCGTCCGAAGTAAAGTCTCCGAGGTGCAGGACGGTATCGTTTTCGGAGACGATTTTATTCCAATTATCCACTAAATATTTGTCAAAACCATTAGCTATAGAATCAAAATCTCCGAAATGAGTATCCGATATAATAAAGGTGTCTTCGGTTATTATCATCGGTATTAATCTTTTTCAAATTCATAAGGGTCATCAGCCAGAATCACGGCATCCGCAATCCCATCGGTTTCTTCAAGAGGCGAAACAAAATGCACTTTTTCCTTTAATTCCGCTTCGTAATACCTTTTTATCTCATGACTGCCGCAATGGAAAACATTTTTTAGCAGTTCAGGACAATAGGTTCTTGCTTTACGGCAATAATATCGCTGTAACCCCCTTCGCAAAACGTAATTACGACCCTCGTATCAAACGGATACTCTTTAAGTTTTTCTATTAGCTCCTGGACGGTCATAATGTTGCCCCCCTGTTATTTTTATTTCTTACCTTTCTTAACCGTGTGCTTTACCTTTGTGACGGCAAGGTTTAGTTCAAGAGTTGTTTCGCTGCCGGTTGTTTCAAGGGCGCCGTCGAGGATATCTCCAAGAACGTCGGCCGCTTTTTCCATTATGGTTCTCTGTTCGGTTTTGTCTGCCGTTGGGAGTTTCGACATGCTTCTTGAGAGGTCTCTCATTTTGGAGTATGTTTCTATAATGTCTAATGTGGTCCGGACCGCCTTAGGACTTTTTATTATCGTGGCAAGCATATATAGGCCTTTTTCGGTGAAGGCAGTCGGGAGCTTGACTTTACCGCCTTTTATTGAAGTCAAAAATTTTGATTTCAATTCATTCCATTCATTTTTGTTAAGTTCAAAGATATAATTCTTCGGAAACTTTTCCGGATTATTCTTAACTGCCTGATTTATTTCTCTCGTTTCAATTCCGTATAGCTTGGCAACATCACTATCAAGGATAACCTTCTCTCCTCGTGATATCGATTATTTTGTCCTGGGCGGTTTCGAGTTTAATTAGATTTTTCTCGGTCATTTTTGATTCTTTTTTTAAATTTTTTTCTCGTCATTGTTTTCTTTATCGGGCATTTTAGACGACCGTTGCAAAATCGTTGCATTAGATAGAAAAGATAAAATCGAAGAAGTGTAAACAGCTTTATTTTACTGGTGGAGCTGATCGGGGTCGAACCGACGACCTCTTGCATGCCATGCAAGCGCTCTGCCAACTGAGCTACAGCCCCTTTTTTTGCGTTTCACGTTACGATATAATGATACTACATTATCGTATTTTAAGTCAATAATTAATTATTTCCCTAAGTATTTTCCCTAAATCCCGATTTAGAAAATATTTATATATTCCAAGTATAAAAACAGAAACAAAAATATTGTTCGGCGCATAAAGGAAATTCTTCGGCGAACCGGAGCGGGGGTGGGCTGCGGTTAAAAATAAACGTATTAAAATAGAAAATAGATATTGATTATATAGTTATTTTATGATAACCTAATAATCAGAATAAGTTATAATTAAAATTACCTGTATTTTTTATGTTGCTTAAAAATGATTTTTCTTAAATCGAAGGTGAAAATAGCTTGAAAAATGGCCGCTTCTTTTCTTTTTGTTTACCCCCATACACGCTCCAACCCTTTTTTTTTTTTTTTTCTCCCCCCCCCCCCCCCGAAAAATCAAGCAAAAGAAGGAATCTTCGGCAATAAAATTTAAAACTTGTCCTAAAGTTTTACAGAATACCCCTGTTTTTAATTTATTTATCGGCATTATTTAATAGGAATTTGCAATGAATTTTCAAAAATTAAAATTTATTAAATCAAAAACATTTTTATTGGGCATTATTATTTTGGCCATATACATTCTTAACTCCGTAATTATTTTTAATTTTGTTATTTTGAAAATGGAAAGGGATATGGATGCCGATAATAATATTCAGCTAAAAATAATAAAACTTTCGAGCAGCATCGGGCAAACTATTAAATCGGCGCAGGATGTAGTCTATTTTTCGCAAAAAAAAGATAAGGAAAAAGAGTTAAAATCGTCTCTTTTAAGGTTGAATTTTTTAATAAACCGCACAAATAAAAGATTTAAAACATTAAATAAGGATATTAAAAAAGTTCCTTTTTTCCAAAAAACTATCCTTTCCTATGAAAAAAAGGCATATTATAACTGGAAAAATTTAATAGTCCCTATTCTTATCAGGCTTATAATCCACCATAAAATCATGGCAAAAGAAGCATTCTTAGAACCTTTATTTATTAACATGTATAAAGCCGCTCCAAGTTATGCCCCTATGATGGAATCGGGATTCGAGCACCGCATTAAAGACGCTTTATATTTCCATTTAATTTTAAATTTAGTTTTTATTGCAAGCACCGTTTTATTTTTTTTAATTTTTTTGCTGTTTTTATTTAATAGTTCAAGCAAAGAGCTAAAAATAAAGGAGAGCGAGAAAAAATACAGAATGCTTTTTGATTCAATCGGGGATGCGGTTTTTGTAATGGAATATTCCGAAGAAGGTTTTCCTGTCCGGTTTATCGACGTAAACGAAGCCGCGCTTAAAAGGCTCGGCTATGACGATAAAAACGAGTTTCTTAAACTTTCCCCTCTAGACATAGTGCCGAAAAGCGATTACGGCAGAATGAGAAATTATCTGGCAGAGCTGTTCCTAAAGGGGTCTTTGACTTACGAAGCCAATCATATTACAAAAACCGGAAAAATTATACAGGTGGAGGCGCTGGATAATGTTTTCGATGCCGGTAAGATTAAGATGGGCGTCTGTATTGCAAGGGATATCTCAAGCAGGAAGGTTCTCGAAAAAAAGATTTTAGATTCCTACCTTAAATATAATAATCTTGTAGAATTTTTACCAATAGGCGTATTTCAGGCGACGACCGATAAAGAAGGGCACTTTATCGATGTAAACGATTATATGGTAAAAATTCTCGAAGCAAACGGGAAAGAAGAGTTAATGAAAGTTAAAATTTCGGACTTGTATGTTTCCGAAGAAACGACGCGGGCTGATATCGTAAAAAATATAATCAAAGAAGGAACATATGAATTTGAAGGGAAAAGAAGAACTTTGAAGGGCAGGGTTATCGACGTGTATATTTCCTGCCGCGTAAAAAAAGACGTCAACGGAAACGATACAATAGATTGCGTGCTTTTAGACATAACTAAAGAGAAAGAATTAGAAAAGAGGCTGAAGGAGAGTGAGGAGCTTTTCAGAATTATGGTTAACGGCATGAATGAAGGGGTTTACATTAACGATGCCAAAATTATTTATGCTAATCCTTCGGCTATAGAGTTTTTCGGCTACCCCGAAAAAGAACTCTACAATATGTATGTATGGGATTTATTTGGGGAAAAAGACAGGGCTGTTATCAAAGCTAATATAGAAAGAAGGCTAAAAGGGGAACAATTTTATTTTGAATACACTTTTCATACTTCTACTAAAAAGGGCGAAGAAAAATATATATTATTTCATGTCCAGACCGTCGTTTATCAAGGGCGGTTCGTCGCGCTTGCGATATTTTTCGATATGACCGATAAGGTATTATTGGAAAAGGAATTAGAAAAAGAGAAATTACGCTTTCAAGAGTTGTCCGAAACCGACCCTCTTACGAGGATTTTTAACCGGAGAAAATTAGAAAACGCTTTGGCCGAATATGTTAAATTGGCTTTCAGGTATAACAGGCCGCTGTCCGTAATTATGTTTGATATAGACCATTTTAAAGAAATAAACGACAATTACGGGCATCAGGTAGGAGATAATGTTCTGTTTGAACTTGCCAATCTCGTAAAAATTAATTTAAGGGAAACGGATTTGTTTGCAAGGTTCGGCGGGGAAGAGTTTATGATTTTAATGCCCGAAACTAATTTAGCTTACGCAAAAGCAAAGGCTGAAAGTTTAAGAAAATTAATCGGGGAAAATACATTTAAGTTTATTTACAGACTAACGTGCAGTTTCGGGGTTATAGAATACGGAGAAAAAGATAATCCAGGCAACGTGCGGGACATTATCGGCAGTCTTGTAGGGAGGGTCGATAATGCTTTATACAGGGCAAAGGAAAACGGAAGAAACAGGGTGGAGGAGGACGTTTGATTTATAAAATTATAATGTGTTATATGTTATAATACCGTTATGCGAAAAAAACGAAGGGCGGACAAATTTGGACAAAAATAATTTATTCGAAGGCGTTATCGATTTTAATAACAACGAGTATAAAAAACACAGCGAACTTTTTAAGAAAATAGCTGAAGAACAGAATCCGCATACGCTTTTTATCGGATGTTCCGATTCGAGGGTTGTTCCGAGCCTTATAACGAAAACATTGCCCGGCGAGCTTTTCGTCGTGAGGAATATTGCCAATTTAGTGCCTCCCTACAGAAACGTAAGCGAGTTTTTGGCTACGACTTCCGCAATAGAATATGCGGTAAATATTCTCAGCGTAAAAAATATCGTCGTATGCGGACATTCAAACTGCGGCGGATGCCGGGCTTTATATATGGCGGACGACGACTTAAAAGATATTCCCCATACGAAAAAATGGCTGGAATTGGCTGAAGGCGCAAAAAAAACCGTATCCGGTTTAACTTTAACCGCCGGCGGGAAAAAAGAGTTTGCAAGTAAGGAGAGAGAAACATTAACGGAAAGGGAAAATATAAAAGAGCAGATTAAACACCTTTATTCCTACCCGTATATTAAATATAAATCGGAAAATGGCGAAATTAAAATATACGGATGGCATTATATTATAGAAACCGGAGAAGTCTATAATTATTCATCAGAAAAAAATATTTACGAAAAAATAGACGGAGCGTCGGTTTAATCGATGCATTCCGCATTTTCGTCGGGAAGCCCGGTTTCGGCGGATAAACATGGGGCTTTAAATAAGTAGCCGTGCCACATTCCGTGCAGAGTCCTGGAAGTGACTACCGTCCAGAAAAAAGCGAGCATAATGACGAAAACGGCTCCAAACACCTTAAACGGCGCTATTCCGGTTATTCTAAACAGTTCAATGGTGGCCGATGTATAAACACCCAAAGGAAAAGTAAAACCCCACCAGCCCATATTAAAAGGCAGGTCTTCCTGCATATATCTGAGGGTCATAAGAACGGCAGTTATAAGCCACCAAAAGCCTAATCCCCAGAGAATCAGCCCGCCTATAGGTCCGAAACCGTATGCCGTTTTTGCGTAAATTTCAAGTTTTGTTCCGGCAAACACCGCAGGCGCATCGTTTCCGAGAAGAAGCAGGCCTAAACTGCCCGTGCCTATAGGTCCCAGCGTCAGCCAGGTAGATACCGCCATATCTCTATGGGGCAGTTTGTGCCATGCAAGGCGCAAAAATAATATAACGAGGATGCCGAATGCCAGGGGAACCGAGAACGCCCACAGCGCATAGCCTAGTATTATAACGTATCTGCCGACGGCGGGAGCGACGTGCGGAGCTAAAAAACCCGCCGATGCGGCGGCGACTTCAGCAGGCACTATAGGCAAAAGCCATATCGCAGTCATATCTTCTATGCTGTGCTTATGATTAGTGAACATATAGAAAGGAACAAGCAAGCCCACCACTATCGAAATAAAAGCGTCGAAATACCATAAATTTAAGGCAATCTGCGTCGCACCTTTGCCCGCGAATAGCAAAATTCCGTTTATGATAGTTATTAATCCCATGGGTATGGCGCCTAAAAACATGGATTGCACAGGATGTCCGAGAAGTTTTTTGGCGGATTCGAAATAAAAAGCGAAACGTCCAATAAAAAGAACGCTGAATACTGCGAATAGCGCGATGTTTATGAGCCATAAACTTTCGGCTACCAGATGCAATCCGGCAACCTTATAAGGGAAAGCCGCGAGCATAAGGGATAGAATGCCCGTACCCATATTCATCGTGAACCAGTTAGGGGTAAACTGTTTTATAAGGTCGGTCGGATGCGACATCTGCTTAAGCGGGCGCAGGCCGTCGGCTATTCTGTTTATTTTTTTTCTCATTTTATACAAACCTCTACATAAATATTAAATTAATTTTGAACTGGCTTAAATAAACCGGCATGCAGGATATACCGAATATGCGGCGGTATAATTAAAAGGTTTAATTATATTAGCCTATTTTTTGCGTAAAGTCAAATTGAATTGCCGCCCCGAGTTGCCGCCTCCAAAATCCCGGTTTAGTTTAATTTTGAATTGAATTATTGAACCGTATGTACAAACGCCAACTTAGTTGGCAGAATGTAAAGAATGCCGTTATTAATACTAAATTTATTTATCTTTACAAGATTAATAAACGGCGACGTATTACGGCAAGGCTTAAAAATATGCATAAAATACCGCAAACTAAATACGAACTTCATCTAATCTTATCAATGGCATAATAATTGCAATATTCAATACTAAATATTTATTTATAAAAATATTTAAAATGGAGATGCAATCATGGCATTTAAGAAAGTTTCTTACGATATCGCGGTAAAGTTCGCAGCCGTATATTTATTTACGGTAATTATATTTGCCGTGCCGTTTTTTATCTTTCCCCGTTATTTTTCTAAAGAATCCGCATTCGCCTTAATCATGGCCGGCATAATAATCTCCGCCGTTTTTATATATTATTTTTTGATTAAGCCCCTTGAATCCATTCAAATTATCGTAGATAATATCGATAAAGGGAATTTCTTGAACGAACATGGGAAAACAGGCGTTTTTACAAAAAACGGCATTAATGAAATTATAAATAAATTATATAAAATATCCGGCGAAATAAATATATTCGTCGGTTCGTTAAATTCATGCGCGAAATTGATGACAAGCAGGAATTTAAACTTTGAAGATATAAATAAAGCGGGCTGTTTTAACGGCGGCGATAAAACCTTATTAACCGCAGACCTTTATTCGGAATCTAATTCCGCATTAACGGAAGCCATAGGAACGGTGGCACAGGATATAACGGAAACAAAGAACGAACTTATAAAGGTATCGGTCGAGTTCGGAACGCTGCTGAGCCAGATAAACGACCTTAATAATGCAGGCTCCGAACAGTCGGAAGAATTATCGAGGACGGTTGCGACCATAGAAGAAAATACCAGGACAATCAGCAGTATAGCAGAATTAAGCGCAAAATCCAGAGAGAAAGTGGACGGCATAGTAGGACTTATGAATACAAATGCGGGGCATGTTTCGGATTTATACGATTCCATTCAGAAAATCAACGAAAGCACAAAAAAAATTACTAATATTATTACGGTAATAAGGGAAATAGCAGACCAGACGAACCTTCTTTCGCTTAACGCGGCTATAGAAGCGGCGCGTGCGGGCGAACAGGGCAGAGGGTTTGCAGTGGTTGCCGACGAGGTGAGGAAATTAGCGGACAAAGTAACTAAAGCGACCCGCGACGTAGAGGCTTTAATTAAGGAAACCGAAAACACCGTTTCATACGGCGTCGAAACCGTAAACAGGCTTGTCGATTCAAACAATTTCGTAAACAGCGAAGCAGGTTCGATAAAGGACTATACGGATAATCTCGCTTCGGCGATAGAGGAGCAGAATGCTTCTATGCAGGAACTCGGCATGTCCGCTAAGAAAATATCGGCGGAATCGAAACATATATCGGACTCGACGTCAAGCATAACCGATTCGGTAATACAGATGGTTGACGATATGGATAAGGCATCGGGAATAGTAAATTTGTATAATATGTAATCTATAATATGTAATCCAAAATTTTAATTATAAATAAAATACGGGAGGATAGGTATGTATTATGACCGGTAAACCTAAAATCGCCATGTACTGGGGGGCTTCATGCGGCGGGTGCGAAATCGCGCTTGTTAATATTAACGAAAAGATAATAGATTTGGATGCCAACTTCGATTTTATGTTCTGCCCCTGCCTTTTAGACACGAAGAAACAGGACATAAAAGAACTGCCGGACGAAAGCATTTTTATAACTTTTTTTAACGGAGGGATTAGAACCGAAGAAAACGAAGAGATGGCGCACCTTTTAAGAAAAAAATCCAAGGTACTGATTGCATTCGGTTCCTGCGCTTACGAAGGTTGCATTCCCGGCCTTGCAAACCTATCTTCCAGAGACGAACTTTTTAAAACGGTTTATCTCGATAACCCTTCGATAGACAATCCTCTCGGGATTTTACCGGTTCCGGAGTCGGACGTTCCGGAAGGCAGGCTCGAAATTCCCAGATTTTACGATACGCTCAGGACGCTTTCGCAAGTCGCGGACGTAGATTACTTTATACCCGGATGCCCGCCCGAGCCTAAACAGATATGGAACGTTATCGAACTCGTTATTTCCGGCGCTCCCCTGCCCCCCAAAAAATCCGTAATAGGCGCGGGAACGTCTTCCGTATGCGAAGAATGCGACAGAAAAAAATCGGAAAAAAAGATAGAAAGATTTTACAGAAATTACGAAATAATTCCCGAAAAAGAAAAATGCCTCTTAGAGCAGGGACTTATCTGTATGGGTATCGCGACGAGGGACGGCTGCGGCGCTCTCTGCCCCAAAGTCAATATGCCGTGCACCGGATGCTACGGCCCTCCCGAAGGCGTTCTCGACCAGGGCGCAAAAATGGTATCCGCACTCGGTTCCATAATCGATATTAACGGCATAAAAGGGCTGGAGGACGAAAAGATAATAGAAAAGATAGACCGGACTATAGAATCGATACCAGACCCGTCTGGGTTGTTTTACAAATACAGCCTTGCGGATTCCATTTTAAAAAGGAGAACTTTGCCATGAGAAAAATATCAATAGACCCGATAACGAGACTGGAAGGACACGGTAAAATAGACATATTTTTGAACGATGAAGGAAACGTCGAAAACACCTATTTTATAGTTCCGGAATTAAGGGGATTCGAGCAGTTCTGTACCGGAAGGCTCGCCGAAGATATGCCGGTTCTGACTAATAGAATATGCGGGGTTTGTCCGGAAGCCCACCATATGGCGTCGGTAAAGGCTTTAGATATGCTTTTCGGCGTGGAGCCGCCGCCCGCCGCTAAAAAAATAAGAGAATTATTGTATATGGCATTTTACGTTACCGACCATACTACGCATTTTTATGCCCTCGGCGGTCCCGATTTTATAGTAGGACCGGATGCGCCGCCGTCGGAAAGAAACGTTCTCGGCGTTATAAGAAAAGTAGGACTCGATATAGGAAAAGAGGTTATAGAGACAAGGGCTAGAAACCACCGTATAATAGAAATGCTCGGCGGAAGAGGCGTTCATCTCGCGGGGGGGCTGTCGGGAGGCTGGAGCAAATCTATTTCTAAAGAAGAATTAGACGAAATCAAAACCGCCGCAAAAAAGAATATAGATTTTGCCCTTTTCAGCCTTAAAATATTCGACGACGTAGTATTAAAAAATCCGGTTTATAATGAGCTTATACTGTCCGACGTTTATATTCATAAGACGTATTATATGGGAACGGTAGATGAACATAACCGCGTTAATTTTTACGACGGAAAAATCAGGGTGATAGACCCCGAAGGAAACGAATTCGTAAAATACGCTCCCGCCGACTATACAAAGCATATTGCGGAACGGGTAGAGCCGTGGACTTATTTAAAATATCCTTATTTAAAAAACATCGGCTGGAAGGGTTTCGTAGACGGCCCTGAAAGCGGCGTTTATTCCTGCACCCCGTTATCCCGCCTTAACGTTTCGGATAAAATGGCTTCGCCGCTTGCTCAGGAATATTTTGAAAAATTCTACGATACTTTGAGCGGCAAAAGAGAAGACGGAAGATACAAACCCGTTCACCACAGGCTTGCAACGCACTGGGCAAGATTGGTGGAACTGCTATATGCTTCCGAACGTATGCTGGAACTCGCAAACGATAGCGAAACCGCTTCCGATAAAGTCAGAAATATACCGAAAGGGGTAAACGGCTCTCCCGAAGCCGTAGGCATAGGTTCGGTAGAGGCGCCGCGAGGCACGCTGACACATCATTACGTTTCCGACGAAAGAGGCGTCGTTAAAAAAGTAAATCTGATTGTGGGAACTACAAATAATTATGCCCCTATGACGATGTCCATAAAACGGGCGGCAGAGAAACTTATAAGCAAGGGCAAGGTGGTTCAGGAGGGTCTGCTTAACAGGATTGAAATGGCTTTCAGGCTTTACGACCCGTGTTTGTCCTGTTCGACGCATTCTTTGCCGGGCAAGATGCCGCTTATAATAAAAATAAGGGCTCAAAACGGGGATACTATAAGGACTATTAAAAGAAATTCGTGGGATTAAGAGAATGAAAAATACATATTTATGTTCAAAGCCGAAAACTGCGGTTATAGGCATAGGAAATTCGATATTATCGGACGACGGCGTCGGAATAAAGGCCGTTAACGCCCTGAAGTCGATTTATAAAGCTAAGAAAGCAAGTATAGACGGCCATTATAGGGTCGGCGGCAACAACGAAGAAACCGAAGATGCCGAAGCCTGTGCTTCCAACCTTACGGAGTTTGAAGATACGCGAGTTTGCCGTTCCAGCGTTACGGAATTCATAGAAGTGTCTTCAGGAGGGATTAATCTTATGGAATATATGGCAGGATTTCAAAGGGCGGTAGTTATAGACGCTATAGTCACGGGCAGGCATAAAGCGGGAACCGTTTTTAAATTTATTTATCCGGACATTCCTTATACTAAGAATACGGTTTCGACCCACGACATGGACCTGCCTGCGGCGCTTGAATTAGGAAAGCATCTCGGCATCTCTTTGCCTTCCGAAATAATTATATTTGCCGTTGAAGCGAAGGATACCGTGAATTTCGGCGAGGGATTGACGGAAGAGGTTGAAAAGGCTCTTAAAACAGTAATATCGGAAATAAAGTTATTGCTGGATTTCTAATGTAAAGTATTTATATTTTACATATAACAGCATGATTTTTATGGGGAATTACACAGGTAAGAAAATGTGTCAAAGGAAAAGGCGTCAGATTTTATTTTTTGCATACGAAACAAATCGATTAGCATAAAATTTTTTGCAAAAAAATTAATCTGACACCTTTTCCGAAATAAATTAAATAAATTAAATAAATTAAATAATAGGGGCGTATATTATGAGGACGGCTGTTTATTTTTGTAATTGCGGTACGAACATATCGGATAAAATCAATCCCGAAAATGTAGAAGACGCCGTAAAAAAGAAAAACGGAGACGTTATTTTTAAGACCTTCGGTTTTTTGTGTTCGGAAGAGGGGAAGGAGTTTTTGCGCAAAGATATTATAGACAACGCCGTAGATGCCGTAGTAATCCCCGCATGCTCTCCCAGAGACCACGAAAAAACCTTTATGAACGTTCTGTCGGCGGCGGGAGTCAATCCTTATATGATGCAAATGGTTAACATAAGGGAGCAGATTGCATGGGTTACCGAAGATGCCGCAAAAGCCGCTGCAAAAGCCGTGCGCTATATAAATGCGGCTATATCGCGGGTTAAGCTTCAGGAGCCTTTAGAAAAAAAAGAGATTGATATATCGCCGGACGCCGTAATAGTAGGTGCAGGTCCGGCAGGGCTTAAAGCCGCTTTAAGTTTAGCCGAAGCCGGAAGGAAAGTAACCGTGGTCGAAAAGTCGCCCACCATAGGCGGTCTTCCGGTAAGATACGAAGAAATATTTCCTAATATGGAATGCGGCCCCTGCATGTTAGAGCCTATTATGGGAGAAGCCCTTCACGGAGACGCATCCGGGAATATAGAATTTTTGACGCTGTCGGAAATAGAAGACGCAGTAGGCTCTTACGGAAACTTTACCGTTAAAATCAGGCGCAGTCCGCGTTACGTCGATACGGAAAAATGCATCGGATGCGCGGAGTGCATAGCGCCCTGTCCCGTATCGTTCAAAAATTCGTTTAACTGCGATATGAATGAAAGAAAAGCCATAGATTTTTCATTTGCCGGCGCACTACCTAACGTTCCTTACGTAAACGCAGGAGTATGCTTGAGATTTAACGGCAGCGACGGGGCAGGCGGCGGTTCATGCAGGCTTTGCATAGACGCCTGTCCGGTCGGGGAAGATGTTTTTAATTTCGGCGAAAAAGAGGAGATTTTAGAAAGAAACGCGGGCAGTATTATACTGGCGACGGGCTCTGCTTTATACGACTGTTCTAAAGTTCCTTCGTTAGGTTACGGAAAAATACCGGACGTTTACAACGGAATTGAATTCGAGAGAATTCTTGCTTCCAACGGTCCGACGGAAGGAAATATTAGGACTTCCGGAGGGGAAGAGCCTCAGTCTTTTGCGATAGTCCACTGCGTCGGCAGTTTAGATAAAAATCATAAAGACTACTGCTCAGGCATATGCTGTGAATACGCTTTTAAATTTAATCATATTATAAGAAACAAAATACCTTCCGCCAAGATATATCACCTGTATAAAGAAATGGTAATACCCGGAAAGGAAAGCGGCAGTCTATACAGGCATGCGGCTGAAGATAAAAAAACCGTCTTTATAAGGGTAAGCGATATAAACGGAATGACGGTGTTGGAAGAAAGCGGAAGAAAAGTATTTTCGATAAAAAGCGCCTGCGGTTCGGGCAGCGGAATCGAAACGGCCGGAATTAAAATGGGAGGCGGAGCAGGCGAAAGAAACGAAGCAGGCCAAGGAATCGAAAGCGGCGAAAAAATATCGGTCGATGCAGTAATCTTATGTCCCGCCGTAGTTCCCGGCGAGGATATGGACGGATTAGCCGGAATACTGGAAACAGCTAAGGATAAAAACGGATTTTTCGAAGAGCTCCACGGAAGAACGGATGCCGGAAGAAGCAAAATAAAAGGCGTGTATCTTGCCGGAAGCTGTCATTCGCCCATGGATATAAAGGAGGCGATGAGCGAAGGCATGGCGGCGGCCGGATATGTTCTTTCCGGGCTTGTGCCGGGGAAAAAGCTCTCTATCGACCCTATATCCGCCGCGGTTGAACAGGAAAGGTGTTCCGGGTGCAGGGTATGCATCGGCGTATGTCCGTATAAGGCGATATCTTTCGACGAAGAGAAAGAAGCGTCTTTCGTAAACGAACTGCTGTGCCAGGGATGCGGAACCTGCGCGGCAGCATGCCCGTCGTCGGCAATAAAGGCAAACGGATTTACTAATGAGGAGATATTTGCGGAAATAGGACTTATGCTTACTTAAACCGTAAGAATAATAGCATTTGCTTTAAATAGAAAAATATAAAAATAGAGGAGGATGTATAATCATGCAAAATACAGCGTCTGTTACGAAAAATGTGCCGTATAGCTGTCCAAATACAGAAGAAGCGAAAGAAACGGAAGTTTTTGAACCCAGAATAATCGGTTTTTTATGCAACTGGTGTTCGTATGCCGGAGCCGATAAAGCCGGGGCGGCTCAAAAGCAGTATCCCCCTAACGTCAGTGTAATTAAAGTTATGTGCAGCGGAAGGATAGACCCTCAGTTTATTCTGGATGCTTTCCAAAAGGGAGCGGACGGGGTTATGATTCTCGCGTGCCATCCGGGCGACTGCCACTATAAAGAAGGCAACTACAGGGCGGTTCAGAGGCACAGGCTGTTATTGCGCTTGCTCAAACAGTTCGGAATAGAAGAAGAAAGATGCCGTTTCGATTACGTATCGGCGGGCGAGGGCGACCGCTTTGTTTCCGTAATAAACGAAACCGTCGAAGCCGTTAAAAAATTAGGCCCTCTAAAAAAATATTAAATTATTAAATATTTGAATTATGTATTATAATTATTTATAATTAATATAATTTTACAAAGAATTTAAATATAGAAAACGGAGGATTCAAAATGCCTACGCAGACAATCGACGCAAGAGGGCTTAAATGCCCTCAGCCTATTTTAAAAATCACGGCTACCGCAATAAAAATGAAAACCGGAGATACGATAGAAATTCTTGCGGACTGTTCTACTTTTGAAAACGACCTAAAAGACTGGTGCCAGAGGTCCAAAAAAATGCTTATGTGGGTCAGGGAAGAAGCAGGGGCAAAAAAGGCCCAGATACAGTTTTAACAGTCCGATTAAGCGAATGAAAGAATTTAATCTGAAAAGATTTTTTTCAAAAAAAGAAAACTCTGCTTTATTGGAAAATATCATAAATATTTCCACGGAGCCTGTTTCCGTTCTTGACAAAGCAGGCAATCTTATTGCAGGGGATACCCCTGCCGTAAAATCTCCTTCTTTTCCCATAAAAATAGACGGAAAAGAAATCGGCAGAGTTTCGGGAAAACGCGGAGCGGAGGGCGCAGCTGGTATTCTGTCGCGTTATATACGGTCATGGTCGGTGCAGAGGTCGCTTGCCGAAGAAATACTCCAGAAATACAAAGAATACGATTTGCTGTATAATATTAACGACCTGATGTCGTTGTGTCCTAAACCCTCGGAAATAGCCGATTTTATTATAGCCGAACTTTTAAAACTCATTAAATTCGAGCATGCTTCGATAATAATTTTTAACGAGGCGGATAAAGCGTTAGATATTCTGTCTTCATACGGAAAAAATTGCAAAGGCGCCGAATATAAAAAACATATAGAAAAAATAAACTCCAAGATTTTTAAAGGCGGTAAAGGCGAAATTATCAACGAAAATATTGAGAAAGACGCCTATTCTTTTATATCCGTTCCCTTAAAAACAAAAGGTAGAAATATCGGGCTTATAAACGTATGTTCTTTTAAAGATGCCGTATATTACGTCTCTTCGGATTTTAAAATTTTATCTACCGTAGCTTCCTATGCAGCAAATTCTATCGAAATTACGAGGCTTTATAATATCGAAAAAGAGCGCGCCGATAAGCTTCAGGAAAAAAATAAAGAGCTTGCCGACGTAAAAGAGATTATAGCCAATGAAAATATAAACCTGAAGCAAAATTTAAGGCAGAAATTTTCCCCAAAAAAAATACTCGGCATTAGCGGTCAGGTTAAAAATTTATTGGATAAAATAGATAAGATAGCCGATATTTCTTCCAACGTTCTTATAACGGGAGAAAGCGGTACGGGCAAAGAGCTTGCGGCTAAAGCTATCCATTATTCCAGCGCAAGGGCGGAAAAGCCTTTTATCGCGGTTAACTGTTCCGCCATACCCGAATCCATCTTCGAAAGCGAACTGTTCGGCATAGAAAAAGGCGTAGCTACCGGCGTCGATAAGCGCAGGGGCAGGGTGCTCGATGCGGCTCAAGGCACGCTTTTTTTGGATGAAATCGGAGATATGCCGCTTTCGGGGCAGGCCAAGGTATTGAGGATGATTCAGGACAGGGAGGTAGTTCCGGTAGGCGGTTCCAAAGCGGTGCCGTTCGACGTAAGAATAATAGCCGCGACCAATAAAGACTTAAAAAAGGAAATAGCGGAAGGAAATTTCAGGAAAGATTTATTTTACAGGCTGAACGTAATAAATTTGAATATGCCGCCCCTGCGCGACAGAAAAGAAGACATAGCCATTCTTGCAAATTATTTTTTAAAAAATAACGCCGTAAAATTAGAAAGAACCAATATGAAATTTACCGCGGATGCGTTAGAGGGGCTTACGAATTACGACTGGCCCGGAAATATCAGGGAACTCGAGAACGAAATAGAAAGAGCGGTTGCGTTAAATATTTCCGGCAGGATTGATTCCGGAGATTTGTCGGACAATATAAGAAAATACGGCCCGTTAAGCGATAAAGCGGCGGAAGACGAACAAACCGCGAGCATCGAAGAAAACGAAACTATTTTAATAAGGAAAGCACTCGAAAAATGCCGCTGGAATAAATCAGCCGCCTCGAAAATGTTGGGAATAACGAGGGAGGGTTTGAGAAAAAAGATGATAAGGTTAGGGATATGAACACTGAAAATAATATAGAAAAAGAAGCGGCCGGTATTTCCGCATATATAAAAAGGGTTTTAAACCATGAATTCGACTCTTTGTCGGAAATTTCGGGCTTAACTAATTCCGAGCTTGCCGAATCTATTATGTCGCTTGCTTCCGAATACAGAAATTCGCTCATAAGAACCGAAGACTACGTCCGAAGTCTTGCAGAAGAAAAAAATAAAGCGGCGCAGACGCAAAAAATTTACGGCGCCATGCTCAATAATTCTTCCGTCGGCATTACGCTTGTTCGGGAAAGGCGTTTTGTTCTGGTCAATAAAAGAACTGCCGAAATGTTCGGATACGATTCGCCCGAAGAATTAATCGGAAAATTATCGAGAATTTGCTACCGTTCCGACCGCGATTTTCAGGAAATAGGCAGGAGCGCATACTCGACGGTAAGAGCAGGGCTTGAATACAATGTGGAGTATATTGCCAAAAGAAAAGACGGTTCGGAGTTCTGGTGCCTTCTGTCCGGAAAATCCGTCAGTCCGGGCGAATTAGATAACTCCGATTCCGTCTGGATATTTCAGGACATAGACGAAAGAAAAAGACAGGAAAGCCAGTCTTCGGTTATTGTTTCAAGCTTAACGGACGCTCTTTTCGTCGTGAACGTGCATAAAAAAATATCGTCGTATAATTTTGCTTTTTTATCCATGTTCGGTTTTAACGAAAAAGAACTCGGAGGCGACTTGTCCTTTCTTTTCGACGAAAAAATGAATGAATTAGTAAATAAAGTATTTTTAAACAGAGACATAAACAAAAAAACTATTTATACCGATGAAATTGAGCTTAGCGGAAACAGGATTTGCAAGGCCACCGCGACTTCGATGTATCTTGATATCGAAAACAGCCTTTCTAAAGACGATTATGCCGCCGATGCATTTGCTGGAGTAGTCGTTACCTTGAGGGACATCACAAAAGAAAAAGAAGTAGATATGATGAAGACCGATTTCATATCCACCGTATCACACGAATTAAGGACGCCGCTTACTTCCATACTCGGCTTTGCGAACATCATAAGCAAGAAATTTAAA
>JAJYHI010000045.1 GCA_021784835.1 bacterium | reverse complement strand
ATAAAAACGGCGGTATTATACATTCTTCCTATCGCGAATTTCCGCAAATACATCCTAAGCCGGCGTGGGTCGAACAAAATCCGTACGACATATTAAATACGGCGGTTAAAGTTTTAAACGAAACGGTCGAGCATTGCGGCTCTTACGAAATAGTTTCCTTGGGCATTACAAACCAGAGGGAAACCTCGGTGGTTTGGAATAAAAATACCGGAAAACCGGTATATAACGCAATAGTATGGCAGTGCAGAAGGACTGCAGGGACATGCGAAGATTTATCCGGATACCGCAAGCTTATCAAAGAAAAAACGGGCTTATTCTTAGACCCGTATTTTTCCGCTACTAAGATTAAATGGGTGTTAGATAATGTCGGCGAAGCGAAAAATCTTGCGGAAAAAGGGGAATTGGTTTTCGGAACGGTGGACAGCTGGGTCCTTTGGAATCTGACCGGCGGTTCCGTTCACGCCACCGACGCTTCCAACGCTTCTAGAACGCTTTTGTATAATATAAATACCTTAAAATACGACGAAGAACTTCTTAAAATATTCGGCGTCAAAGAATCCATGCTGCCCTTGGTATGTGACAGCAATTATAATTTCGGCAGCACCGAAAAAAAAATTACCGGAAAATCCATACCGGTAGTCGGAATTCTCGGCGACCAGCAGGCGTCCCTTTTCGCGCATTCCGGTTTTGAAAAAGGCGTAATAAAAAATACTTACGGAACCGGACTTTTTGCAATGATGGAAACCGGAAACAGAATTTACGCCTCCGATAAATTAGTCGCCACCGTCGCGTGGAAATTAGACGGAGAAGCTTATTACGCCCTTGAAGGCAGTATTTTTACCGGCGGCGAAATTATCCGCTTTATTAAAAACAATTTAGGTATCATAAGCTCGGCGGCGGAATCTTCCGATGCGGCAAAAAGCCTTATTTCCAACGAGGGTGTATATTTCGTTCCTGCTTTATCCGGCCTCGGCGCGCCGTATTGGGACCCGGACGCAAGGGGGCTTATTATCGGATTAACCGGAGCGGCGAATAAAAACCATATAATCAGGGCGGCTTTAGAATCTTTAGCATACCAGACCAAAGACGTCGTTATAGAATTCGAAAATACCTTAAAAAGCGGATTCGATTTATCTAAATATAAATTGAGGGTTGACGGGAAGGCAAGCGAGAACGATTTTTTAATGCAGTTTCAATCCGATATTTTAAACATGGCCGTCGAAAAAGCAGGTTTTACCGAAATGACGGCTTTCGGGATAGCCGGACTCAGCGCCGTAAGCACGGGTTTTTGGACGGAAGAGATGTTCCGGAGATTCAAAAAAACCGAAAAAATATATAATCCGCAAATCGGCGATAATGCCGGAAACGCTTTGTACGTCAAATGGCGCGAAGCCGTTTTAAAATCTTTAAGGTGGGCATAATCCGATTCGCGGCGGCTGCGGAAGTAGAATTACGGTTTTTTATATGATACAATTAAATATGAATATAAAATTAAACTATAAAAATGAAAGACGGGGGTCGAAAAAATGAAAAAAAGCATCGTTTTAGGACTGATATTGATATTGTCCATGATTATATTTTCAAGAAATTCCTTTGCGGTTAAGGCGTCTGCGGGAGCAAACGGCCCGGTCAACGTCCACAGCGCTAAATTTCAATACAATAAAGCTCTGATGGCTATGAAGGGAAAATATTATTACTCCGCGGTTCAGCATTTTCAAAAAGCGATTCTTATCAAACCGCATTTCGCCCTTGCATGGGCGCATATGGGAGTAGCTCTGCACAGGCTTGGTTTTCCTTCTCTCGGCATAGTCAGCCTTCAGAAAGCGTTAGAATATAATCCGAATATAAAGTGGGCAAAAATTAAATTAAAAAAATACCTTGCCAGTCCCGGAAGGTAAAGCGGATAAATGGGTTTTAACGGTTTTGAAGCATTTGCGGAATCGCCCGTATTCGAAAATATTATAAAAAAAGAAGCTTTAAGCCTGAATGTCGCTTTTGCCTGCTTTTACGGGTCAAGAAACTATAATCTCGAAACAGACAAAAGCGATTACGATTTTTTTATAGTATATTATCCCTCATTCGAAAATTTCTATACGCATACGTTTTCAAGGTCGTCGGTTATAGAAAAAGATTACGATTATTTTATAACGCCCTTTCATGAATACTTCCGGCACGCTATGAACGGGAACATAAAATTCATCGAACCTTTGATATGCGGTACTTTCGCCTATGGAATAAAAAATTCCGAAAGATTTTCCGGCGTTTTAAAATTAACCGATAAAATAAAAAAATTTATATTAATAAATTTTAAAAAAAATTTCGACGCAATTTCCGGAATAATAAAAAATAAAAAATTAAATATAGAAAAAGGGGAATATACGTCTAATACCCTAAAATATAAGGATTTATACGGTTACGATATTAAAGAGGCGATTAATTCTTTAAGATTGGCTTATTTATTGGAAAATTATATAAAAACCGGAGAATTTTATTTTACGGTAAAACAAAATCCTGTTTATAAAGAGTTTGAAATTTATATGAACGATATTAATGCCCGTAAAATATCGAAAAATTATTACTTAGACATAATAAATAAAAAAATTAAAGACTTGGCAGGTTTAGAACGAATTTTAATTTCTAAAGAAGAATCCGTAAAAACGGAATTAACCGGAATAAAACACGGGCTCGACAAAGATATTATGGATATATGTAAAGCAGAAGCCTGTTTTGGATTTGAAAAAGCGGTTTAAATATATTATAATATATTGTAAATATGCAAAAAATTTTACTGAAATCTAAAATACACAGGGTAAAAATAACCGATGCGAACCTCGAATATGAAGGCTCTATTTCCATCGACGAAGAGCTGATGGAACAGGCGCGTATTCTGCCGTACGAAAAGGTCAGCGTATGGGACATAAACAACGGCGCCAGATTTGAAACATATGCGATTCCGGCGGTAAAACATTCCGGCGATATAATAGTTAACGGTGCGGCTTCGCGGTTAGTGCAGGTCGGAGACATTATAATTATCGCTACGTTCGGGATTTACGAAGAAAAAGAGCTGGACGGGTTCAAACCCGTATTAGTTTATGTTGACGGAAAAAATCATGCCGCCGATATAGTAAAATAAAAAAAATTTTAATGAAAAAATATTATGCCGATTATATACTGACTTCGGCGAAATCTTCCGATACTACCCCCGCTTTTATTGCAAACGGCAGTCTGACGGCCGATGAAATAACCGGCAATATCTTAAGTATAGAAAAAATAGAAAAAAAGGGCATAAAAAAAAAGAAAGGTCCGGCCGCAGTTCCTTTCAAAACCCTAATGGTTCCCGGATTTATCAATGCCCATACACATACCGACATTACTTTTAAACCTGACGATAAAACTCCGCGGATTTTTTCGGGATGGGTTCTGTCCCTGATAGAAAAACGCAAGTCCTTAAACTGCGAAGAAACGGCAAACTTAAGGCTTAAAGCGTTTAAAGAGTTTATCGAAAGCGGAACTACAACGATAGGCGATATTACGGACACAGTTTCTTTCTGCGATTTAACCGGTATAACGGGGCGCGCCAAATCCGCACCCAGAGTTAAAGGTTTTATAGAATTAAGAGGACTCGACCCTTCTTATGCCGTTAAAAGAATAGAGGAATTTAAAAATTTCGTTAAAAATAATGCCGAAGCCTTTAAAAAAAACGAAAAATATTTTTCTCTCGGAATCTCTCCCCATTCCGTATATTCGGTATCCGAAAATTTATTCAAAGAAATATTAAAAGCGAACGAAAGATTAAAGCTTAAAGTAGCGGTCCATTGTGCGGAGCATGCATCCGAAAAGGCTTTTATTGCCGGAAACGGCGGAGATATAGCCGAAAATCTTTTGCCGTCGCTTAATCTTTCAAAATTTTCGTTTCCGCAGGCAACTTTCTTATCGCCGGTTTCCTATCTTTATTATTTAAAAATGCTGGCTCAGAATACGTCTTTAATACACGCAAACGGGGTAAGCGGCGAAGATATAGATATAATAAAAGAGACCGGAGCGGATATCATCCACTGTCCTAGAAGCAACGCTTTTTTTAATTCCGAAAAACTTCCTTTGAAAAAAATTATAGAAAAAGGAATTTCCGTTTCCTTGGGAACCGACGGTCTTTTTTCCAATAAATCCTTGAATATTTTAGACGAAATTAAGTACGCAAAAAAAATCCATCCCGAAGTGAAAGCGAGAGAGCTGTTTTATATGGCTACCGAAGGCGGCGCCAAGGCCGTTTCTTTCGAGGGGGTTACCGGAACCTTAAAACCCGGGTCATACGCGGATTTTACCGTTTTTAAAATACGGGAAAGCAAGATTTTAAATGAAGAAAATATCTATGATGCCGTTATTTCGTTTAATAAAGCGGACATATTAAAAGTCGCGGTAGGAGGCAGTATAGTTTACGATACGGCAGGAGGCGGGAAATAAAAATTATAACCGACGTAGAAGAAATGAAGGAGTTTTCGCAGAATCTAAGAAAAGCGTCAAAGAAGGTCGCTTTCGTTCCGACTATGGGCAAGCTTCACGACGGACATAAAAAACTTGTCGAAGAAGCTAAAAAGTACGGCGAAACTGTAGTTTCCATATTCGTAAATCCTCTGCAGTTTGCGCCCAACGAGGATTTCGACAATTATCCGAGGGACATCGAAAAAGACGCAGAAATGCTGTCCGATATGAACGTATCCTGCCTTTTTTATCCGCCTTCGGATATCGTTAAAAATACCGAAACCTTCTTAATAAACCCTAAATATTCCGGCATGTTAGAAGGGGTTTTTAGGCCGGAGCATTTTCAGGGCGTTCTTACCATAGTTATGAAGCTGTTCTGCATAGCAGCTCCCGATTTTGCTTTTTTCGGGCTGAAAGATTATCAGCAGTATGTTTTGATTAAAAAGATGGCGGAAGATTATTTCTTAGACGTTAAAATTATTCCGGTAGAAACGGTCAGGGAAAAAGGCGGATTGGCGATGAGTTCCAGAAACGTTTATTTAGGCGAAGAGGACAAAAAAAAAGCGTGCGCATTTTACGGCGCGTTAAAAAAGACTGCGGATTTATTCAAAGGCGGCGAAAAATCGTCCGAAAAATTAACTTATTTCGTTATAAAAGAATTAGTAAACGCCGGTTTTGCGATTGATTATGCAAAAATCACGAATGAAAGGCTGGGCGGAGGGAAGCCGGACGCCGAATGCGGGGATATTTTGCTGGCGGCCGTCAGATATAAAGGCGTAAGGCTTTTAGACAATATTTATTTATGAATTAATGTTCCAGCAATATGATAATGTCCTATATTAGCAAAGTAGAAATGTCCTAATTAAGATTATAATATTACCTGCTTTTACATTAAGGAGGTAATATGGGGCATAAGGACATTATAGTGATGAGCGTTA
>JAJYHI010000124.1:2491-89660 GCA_021784835.1 bacterium | reverse complement strand
TTATATTTGTCGTGAATCGGTTTGAGTGGAACTAGCATCTGAATGGTCGAACAGTTAGGATTTGCGATTATATTTTTTTTGGAATAATATTTTATATCGTCGGGGTTAACTTCAGGTACGACTAAAGGAACGTCTTTGTCCATCCTGAAATAAGACGTATTGTCTATAACTACCGCTCCTTCTTTGGCGGCGATAGGCGAAAATTTAGCGCTAATCTGGCCTCCGGGACTCGACAATACTATGTCTATATTCTTCTTTTGAAAAGAATCTTCCCTTAAGGCATCGACTATATATTCGTCGCCTTTAAAATCTATAGTTTCTCCGATAGAATTTTCAGATGCAAAAAGATAGAGTTCTCCTACAGGAAAATTTCTCTGCTCCAGTATCTCTAAAAACTCCCTGCCGACAAGACCCGTAGCTCCCGTTATAGCAACATTATATTTTTCTTTTTTCATATTGTGCTTTCCAATTTTGTAAAAGGCGTCAGATTAATTTTCCGCTGTCAACTATCATATTAATTCACTTTTTCATAAGCGGAAAATAAAATATGACACCTTTTGCTCATGTTATTTTATCCAAATTTTTATTTTTTTAATTCTTCTATTACGGCAAGACCCATTTCTTTGGTTCCGACAAGTTTAGTTCCCTGAGCTTTTGAATAAATATCCGCCGTTCTGTATCCGTTCTTAATTACTTTTTCGACGGCTTTGTCAATTTTATCTGCAAGTTCATCCATATCGAAACTGTATTTCAACATCATTGCGACGGATAATATTGCGGCTAAAGGATTTGCTTTATTCTGTCCCGCAATATCCGGAGCGCTTCCGTGAATAGGTTCATACATGCCTTTTTTGCCGTTAAGGCTTGCAGAAGGCAGCATGCCTATAGAGCCGGCTACCATAGAAGATTCGTCGCTCAAAATATCGCCGAACAGGTTGGTAGTTACGATAACGTCAAAATTTTTCGGCTGTCTGATTAACTGCATAGAACAGTTATCGACGTACATATTGGTAAGTTCCACTTCAGGATAACTCTTAGCTGTTTCCGCGACTACGTTGCGCCATAATTCAGTACATTCCAATACGTTTGCTTTGTCGACCGACAACACTTTTTTTCTTCTTTTCTTCGCAATTTCAAAAGCTATTTTTGCTATCCTTTCTATTTCTTTAGTAGTATAAACAAGAGTATTAACGCCTTTTTTCTGTCCGTCCTCCAAGTCGAAAACGCCTCTTGGCCGACCGAAATATATACCGCCCGTAAGTTCCCTTACTATCATCATGTCCGTCCCCTGAACAACCTCTTTCTTTAAAGGGGAAGCATCTATAAGTTCGTCGTAAATTTTAGAAGGTCTTAAATTTGCATATAACCCAAGTTCGTATCTTAAAGAAAGCAATGCTTTTTCCGGTCTAAGTTCAATCGGAAGCGATTCCCATTTATAGCCGCCTACCGCTCCAAAAATTACTGCATCCGCTTCTTTTGCTATCTTAAGGGTTTCCTCTGTCAAAGGCTTTCCGTATTCGTCGTACGATGCGCCGCCGACGAGTCCTTTTTCTATTTCATATCTTACGGAATGATTATCGAGCAAAAATTTTAGTATGTTAACGGCTTCTTCTGCCACTTCGGTTCCTATTCCGTCGCCGGAAAAAAGAGCTAATTTTATCATAACTATTTCTTACCCTCCTTAATCTTTTTTTTGGCATACGCTATTAATCCGCCTGCATTGACTAATTCCGACATAAATTTAGGAATAGGTTTGGCTTTGATAACGGTATTTTTAGTTTGATTTTTAATTTCTCCGGTATCGGTATTTACTTCAAGCAAGTCGCCGTTTTCTATTCCGTCCGTATCGGCGGAAAGAATAAACAGCCCTATGTTAAATGAATTCCTGTAAAATATCCTGGCAAAGCTTTTAGCTATTACTATTGTAACGCCGCACGATTTAATGGCTATAGGAGCATGCTCCCTCGAAGATCCGCATCCGAAATTATTTCCCGCGACTATAAAATCGCCTTTTAATACTTTGGAAGAAAATGTTTCGTCGGCATCTTCCATGCAGTGTTTTTTTAAATTTTCTTCGCTAGAATCGTTCAGATATCTTGCGGGTATTATAGCATCGGTATCTATATTGTCGCCGAATTTAAATACTTTTCCTTTGAATATCATAAATAATGCTCCTTTATAAATATTAAAAACCTTTTAACTTAATTATTCCGTTTAATATTTTGAATTAAGATACTACTTCTTCTGGACCCGCAATCTTGCCGAGTATGGCGGACGCAGCGCAAACCGCGGGATTTGCAAGATATACCTCGCTCGTAACGTCGCCCATCCTTCCTTTAAAATTCCTGTTAGTCGAAGATATCGCTCTTTCGCCGTCTGCAAGTATTCCCATATATCCGCCGAGACAAGGTCCGCAAGTAGGCGTACTCACAACTCCTCCGGCATCCAAAAATATATCTATAAGCCCTTCTTTTTCAGCCATTCTGTAAATATCGGGAGTCGCCGGAATTACTATAAGCCTTGTGTACTTGGCTATCTTTTTACCTTTTAATATCTCCGCCGCAACTCTTAAATCTTCTATTCTGCCGTTAGTGCAGGAACCTATAACGGATTGGTCTATTTTTATATTTTTTGCGGACGCTTCGTTAATATCTACGCTGTTTTCCGGAAGATGCGGAAAAGCAACCTGAGGATTGATAGTTTCGGTATTATAATTTAATACTTTCGCATATTCCGCGCCTTCGTCGCTCTTATAGAATATATAGTCTCTTTTTGCCCTGCTCTTGACGTAACTTTCGGTAATTTCGTCCGGCTCGAATATTCCGCTTTTTGCTCCGGCTTCGATAGCCATATTGGATATAGTAAGCCTGTCCGCCATACCGAGATGTTTAAACGTGCTTCCGGTAAATTCCAGCGCCATATAGTTTGCGCCTTCTACTCCTATCTGACCTATCAGATAAAGAACTAAATCTTTGCCGGACACCCATTTTTTCGGTTTGCCCTCAAAAATAACTTTTATCGATTCCGGAACTTTAAGCCATAATTCACCGAATGCCATAGCATAGGCTAAATCGGTAGAACCGACTCCTGTAGCAAAAGCTCCAAGCGCTCCGTATGTGCAGGTATGCGAATCGGCTCCTATCACTAAATCTCCCGGAAGGACTATGCCTTTTTCGGGAAGAAGCGCATGCTCGACGCCGGCTTCTCCGCACTCAAAATAATTTTCAATATCGAATTTTTTTGCAAACTCCCTCATCATTTTCGCCTGCTTTGCGCTCAATATATCTTTGTTGGGAACGAAGTGGTCCGGAACAAGCGCTATTTTTTTTCTGTCGAATACCGTATCTACGCCTATTGCGGAAAACTCTTTTATGGCTATAGGCGCGGTTATATCGTTACCTAAGGCTAAATCCACCCTTGCGTTTACTATGTCTCCCGAAGATATTTCCTGCAAATCGGTATGATTTAAAATGATTTTTTCGGTAATGGTTAATGGTTTTGCCATTTTGTTCTCCTTTTATATTTCTTTATGACTAAATGAATTTATATTGCGCCGCAATGAATATCTTTGAGCGTCCGCATAAATGCAAAGCAATCCCGCGTTTTGCGTAATTACTTACCGACGTAAAAGTTCAAGCGTTAATTTCAATTTCGCAGATTGTTTTATTTGCGGCGTTTTTATTATGAACGTATAGCTTATTCAACGCGTTAACGTAAGCCTTGGCGCTGGCGGTAACTATGTCGGTATGAGCGCTTCTTCCGGTAATGCTCTCGCCTTTGTGTTCTATGGTAATGGAGACGTTTCCCTGTGCTTCCGTAGTTCCCCTTATAGATTTAACTTCGTAGCCGATAACTTTAGCCTGAGAATTTACGATTTTTTCTATGGCGTTAACCGCTGCATCTACCGGACCGTTTCCGCAGGAAGAATCGTGTTTTAACTCTCCGTCAACTTTAAGTTTTACCATTGCAAGAGGCGAAACGGTATCGCCGCAAACTACGTTTACGTATTTTAATTCGTATTTCTCTACTAAATGATGCGAATTAGAAACAAGGGAATCTATGTCTTCATCATATATATCTTTTTTTTTGTCCGCAAGGTTTTTGAATTTTACGAAAGCTTTTTCTATCTCTTCGTCGTTCAATAAATAACCTAGAGAATTAAGTTTTTCTTTAAATGCATGTTTTCCGGAGTGCTTGCCCAGAACAAGTTCGTCCGGCTGTCTTCCGACGCTCTCGGGAGTCATAATCTCATACGTAGTTTTTTCTTTAAGTACTCCGTCCTGATGAATTCCCGCTTCGTGCGAAAAAGCATTTTTGCCGACGATAGCCTTATTCGGCTGAACCGATATACCGGTTATATGAGTTAAAAGCTGTGAAGTTCTAAATATCTCCGATGTATTTATAGATGTTACGGCATTATATATATCTTTCCTGACTTCTAAAGCCATAACTATTTCTTCCAGCGCGGCATTGCCTGCCCTCTCGCCGATACCGTTTATAGTGCATTCGACCTGATTTGCTCCTGCAAGTATCGCCGACAAAGAATTTGCTACGCCGAGACCTAAATCGTTGTGAGAGTGTACGCTTAAAACAATATTTTCTATTTCTTCGACTCTTTCCCTGATATTTTTTATAAAATTAAAAAATTCGAAAGGCGTCGCATATCCTACCGTATCCGGAATATTGACGGTAGTTGCGCCTGCGTCTATAACTCCTTTAATTACTTTGCATAAAAAATCTAAATCGGATCTGGAAGCGTCTTCGGCAGAAAATTCTACATTTTCTATGAACGATTTTGCGTATTTTACCATATTGACTGCGCGCTCGTATAATTCATCGCGAGTCATTTTAAGCTTGTATTTAAGATGTACGTCAGAAGTAGCAATAAATGTATGTATAACCGGTTTTTCTGCATGTTTTACCGCAGAATACGCCCTGTATATATCTTTTTCGTTTGCCCTTGCAAGACCGGCTATTTCAATGCCTTTTATCTCTTGAGCTATAGCGCTGACGGCTTCAAAATCGCCCTCGGAGGCAATAGGAAAACCGGCTTCTATGACATCCACGCCGAGCCTTGCCAACTGTCTCGCCAAGTTTAGCTTTTCGTCTATATTCATGCTGGCGCCGGGAGACTGCTCGCCGTCCCTAAGGGTAGTATCGAATATTTTTATTTTTTTAAAAGCATCGCCGCCCATTAAAATCCTCCCGCAAAAGCCTATTTAATTTCTTTATTAATCTTTTTTATCTTAACATTAACGAAATAAAAATACAATAGCGGAGAAATAAATGAATATAGTATGAAAATAGTAAAAATAGATTCGACAGGCTTTATTATAATAATTATTAAAATAAATAATATAAGTATCAAAAACTCGAAAGCCCTGCGTTTAAAAACCGAAAAATCTTTCATGGCAAAGTATCCAATGTTGCTTATCATCAGCAGTCCTACTATTACGGTAAGAACAAGCATAATTTTGGTTGTAAACAAAGTGCGTATCGAAAATTTAGTAATAAAAAAAAGCGTAGAAACTATGGTTCCTGCAGCCGCAGGAGACGGAAGCCCCGTAAACTTTTTATATTCGACCGAGTTGACCTGCACGTTAAATCTTGCCAGCCTCAACGTCGCCCCTAGAAGATATACGAACACAACCGCCCATCCTATTCTCCCCATATCCATAAAAAACCATTTGAACAGCAGAACGGACGGAGCAGCTCCGAAAGCAATTAAATCGGATAGCGAATCATATTCTATCCCAAATTTAGAGCTTGTATTAGTCAGCCGTGCTACCTTGCCGTCTATTCCGTCGAAAAATATAGACGCTATTATAAGCCATCCGGCTATCCAATATCTGCCGTCTATTGAATTAATTATCGAATAAAAACCGGACAAAAGCGAAAGGCTGGTTATTAGATTAGGTAAAAGAAAAACGCCTTTTGTCATACTGTTTTTGTATAACTCATTAGTATTTAGGGCGGTTTTTATCGGAGAATAATTCTTTTTTTGTTTATTAGACGCTATCATTTATTTTTCCAAGTATGGTTTTGCCAGAAAAAACTGTACCGCCTATTTCGACGTAAGGAGTAAAACCTGCAGGCAGATATATATCTAATCTGGAGCCGAACTTAATTAAGCCGAATCTTTCGCCGGACTTTACGGCATCTCCTTGCTTAATTTTGCAAACTATGCGCCTTGCTATAAGTCCCGCTATCTGAACAAAAGCTATTTTTTTATTTTTTTCTTTTAAAACTCCGCCCGCATTTAAAATTACCGCATTAAACTCGTTTTCGGAAGATGCCTTATCTAAATTTGCGGAAAAAAATCTGCCCTTATTATAAATTACTTTTTCTACTATTCCGCCGAACGGAATCCTGTTGACGTGTACATTAAAAAGAGACATAAAAATGCTAATTTTAAAAACTTCTCCTTTTAAAAACCTTTCGTCAAAAACTCTCTGCAAAAATATAATTTTACCGTCGGCGGGAGAAACTATTTCGTCTTCTTTTAAAACAGAATCGGGCTTTCGCTCAGGGTCTCTGAAAAAATATACGCAGAAAAAAAAGAAAATGAGCGAAAGTATAAAAAGCGAAAAAAATATATATTTTATTGCTATGAATTTAAAATAAAAATATAAAACTAAAAAAAATATCGAAAAAACAAAACTGCCTATTATAAACTGCACTCCTTCTTTTGCAATATATTTCATAGCATACTTATTGAACGCAATTTATTTTATTATTTTAATTTTTAGATTTATCGACTATTTTATTTTTTGTTATCCACGGCATTAACGACCTCAATCTGCTTCCGACTCTTTCAAGCTGATGCTCTTCGCCGTTTCTCGTCATAGCGTTAAACGAAGGCTTATTAGCTTTGTTTTCAAGCATCCATTCGGTAGCGAATTTTCCGTTTCTAATCTCTTCCAGAACTCTTTTCATTTCCTGCTTGACTCTTTCGTCCACTATTCGAGGACCCCTGGTCAGGTCTCCGTATTGAGCCGTGTTGCTTATCGAATATCTCATATTTGATATTCCGCCTTCATATATAAGATCTACTATAAGCTTCATTTCGTGTATGCATTCAAAATATGCGCTTTCTTCCTGATATCCGGCTTCTACAAGAGTTTCAAACCCGGCAGTCATAAGAGCCGATAAACCGCCGCAAAGAACAGCCTGTTCTCCAAATAGGTCGGTTTCCGTTTCTTCCCTAAACGTAGATTCCAATATGCCGGCTTTACCGCCGCCTATTGCAGCAGCATAAGATAACGCCATATTTTTAGTATTGCCGGAATAATCGTTATGAACGGCTATTAAATCCGGTACGCCGCCTCCTTTTTCAAATTCGTGGCGCACAAGATGCCCAGGGCCTTTAGGGGCAACCATAAAAACGTTAACTTCTTTAGGAGGAACTATTTGTCCGAAATGTATGCTGAAACCGTGAGCGAAAACAAGATATTTATCGGCTTTTAAACTTGGCTCTATATCGTTTTTATATACTTCTCCATGAATTTCGTCCGGAAGCAAAACCATAATAACGTCGGCTTTTTCGGCAGCTTCTTTAACGGGATATACTTCGAAACCTGCATTTTTAGCTTTTGAAAAAGAGTTGCCTTCCGGTCTTAAACCTATAATTACTTTCACGCCGGAATCTTTTAAATTTAATGCATGGGCATGCCCCTGAGAACCGTAACCTATTATAGCTACTGTTTTTGATTGAATTAATCTTAAATCGGCATCTTTTTCGTAATAAATATTCATTAAATCCTCCTTTATTTAGAGAGACGGCGATATTTCGCCCTCAATCGATTTTTTATTATTTTAGTTATTAATTTATATTATTTTTTTAGCGCTGGCTAAAGCTATTATACCGGTTTTAACTATGTCCTTGATTCCTAAAGGTCTTAAAATGTCGATAAGAGAATCTATCTTCTTTTCCGAACCTGTCACTTCAAGAGTATAATGATTCCTTGAAACGTCTATAATCCTGCCGTTAAATATTTCTTTTATTCTGAAAATATCTCCTTTCGTCGTTTCATCCGCGTTAACTTTAACCAGAACGGTCTGCCTTAAAACGGAATCGTCGTCCGTAAATTCCTGAACTTTAATTACGTTAATAAGCCTGTTAAGCTGTTTAACTATCTGTTCCAAAATTTGCGCATCTCCGGAAGTGGCTATTATCATTTTGGACTCGTTTTTTTCTAAAGTTTTTGCTACGCATATACTGTCGATATTAAACCCTCTTGCCGAAAAAAGTCCGGCTACCCTGGTAAGCACGCCGGATTCGTTTTCCACGGTAATAGAAAGAATATGTGTTTTTTCCATAATCGTAATTATTATATTAAATTATTTAATAAAATGTTACTTAATTTTAATCTTAAATTTAAACTAAAAGCATACCGGTAATAGGCGAACCCGGCGCAACCATCGGATATACGCTTTCTTCTCTGTCGACTATAAAATCCATTATTACGGGTTTTTTTATAGACAGCGCCTTTTCGATTACAGGAACTACATCGTCCGGGTCTTTAGCCCTTAAACCCACGGCTCCGTATGCTTCGGCAAGTTTTACGAAATCGGGATTAACGTTCATTTCCGAAAAAGAATATCTTTTATGATAAAACAGTTCCTGCCACTGCCTTATCATGCCAAGAAAATTATTATTTATGATAGCTATTTTGACCGGCAGGTTATACTGCACCGCCGTCGCAAGTTCTTGAATGTTCATCTGAATGCTTCCGTCGCCTGCTATATCGAAAACGACCTTATCGGGATGGGCTATCTGCGCGCCGATAGCAGCCGGAAATCCGAAACCCATAGTTCCGAGTCCGCCGGACGTCAATAAAGTCCTTGCATTTTTAAATTTATAAAACTGCGCGGTCCACATCTGGCTCTGACCGACTTCGGTAGCTATTATAGCTTCTCCCCCTGTTAATTCATAGATTTTCTCTATGACGTATTGAGGCTTAATTACATCTTTCATTTTATAAGTAAGCGGATGTTCGTACTTCCATGCGTTTATTTCTTCGAGCCAGCCTAATCTTTCGTATTTCGCGGCAGATATTTCTTCGCTCCTAACGTTCAAAACTTCCAGAAGGCTGCTTAAAACGGACTTAACGTCGCCCACTACGGGTATTTCTATTTTTACGTTTTTTCCTATCGAAGAAGGGTCTATGTCTATATGCGCAAACTTAGCATTTTTACCGAATTCTTCGACTTTGCCGGTAACCCTGTCGTCAAATCTAGCTCCTACGGCAACTATAAAATCGGCATTCGATATTGCCATATTGGAAGCATAAGTGCCGTGCATGCCTAGCATACCGAAAAAAAGAGGATGGCAGGACGGAAATCCGCCAAGACCCATTAAAGTCGAAGTTATTGGAAGGTCAAGCAATTCTGCCAAATCTAAAAGTTCAGAGGAGGCATTAGAGCTTATTACCCCGCCTCCTATATACAGCAAAGGTTTTTTTGCTTTTAAAATTTCCGAAGCAAGTTTTGCTATCTGTATATGGTGTCCGAAATATGTAGGATTATACCCGTGCAGTTGAACGGTTTCAGGATAATCGAACTCATATACGCTAGAAGTAATATCTTTAGGTATGTCTATTAATACGGGTCCGGGTCTTCCGGTAGAAGCTATATAAAAAGCCTCTTTAATAGTTCTTGCAAGGTCTTTTATGTCCTTAACCAAATAATTATGCTTGGTGCAAGGCCTGGTAATGCCGACGGTATCGGCTTCCTGAAAAGCATCGTTTCCTATAAGATTGGTAGGCACCTGGCCGGTAATAATAACCATAGGCACGGAATCCATATTTGCGGTGGCAATACCTGTTATAGTATTCGTAGCGCCTGGACCTGACGTAACCAAAACTACCCCTACTTTGCCGGATGCCCTGGCATAACCGTCTGCGGCGTGGGCAGCCCCCTGTTCATGCCTTACCAGCACATGTTTAATTTTATCTTTGTAATTTAATAGTTCGTCGTAAATATTTAAAACGGCGCCGCCTGGATAACCGAATATCGTATCTACGCCTTCATTTATAAGGCTTTCGATAATTATCTTGGAACCCGTCATTAAATTTTTCTTTGTATTATTATTTCTGTTATGATTCATGGCTATTTCCTTATATTTCTGTTTACTATTGCGCCTTCGTCAGCCGAAGATACTATTTCGGCGTATCTCGACAAATAACCGTAGTCTATTTTTTTCGGTTTTTTCGTAAATTGTTTTTTCCTTTCGTTTAATTCGGCTTCGGAAACGTCTACGCTTAATTTTCTATTAGGAATATCGATTTCTATTTTATCGCCGTTTTTTACCAAGGCTATAGGGCCTCCTTCTTGAGCCTCCGGAGATATATGTCCGACGCATGGACCTCTCGTTCCGCCGGAAAATCTGCCGTCGGTAATAAGGGCGACTTTTTCGCCCAGTCCCATTCCGACTATTTGCGAAGTAGGAGCAAGCATTTCGCGCATTCCCGGCCCACCCTTGGGACCCTCAAATCTTATAACGACGACGTCTCCTTCTTTTATTTTTCCTTTAGAAATATTTTCCATGGCAGATTCTTCGCTGTCGAAAACGACGGCCGTTCCTTTAAACTTCATCATAGAAGGACTTACGCCGCTGGATTTAATAATAGCTCCGTTAGGCGCTAAATTCCCAAATAAAACGGCTATACCTCCTTCTTTACGGTAAGGATTATCTGCTTTTCTTATTACTTCGTTATTTACGTAATTAACGTTAGATATTATTTCGCCTATAGATTTGCCGCTTATGTTCATAGATTTAGTATTTATAAAACCTTTAAGTTCATACAAAAGGGACGGAATTCCTCCGGCAAAATCAAGGTCTTCGAGGAAATATTCTCCCGCAGGCCTTAAACTTGTTAGCTGGGGCGTATTTTTAGAAATTTCGTCGAAAAGTTTTAAATCAAGTTTAATTCCGGCTTCATTTGCTATGGCAAGAAGGTGAAGCACCGAGTTGGAAGAACCGCCCAGCGCCATATCTACTGCTATAGCATTTTTAAAAGAATCTATCGTTGCTATATCTCTCGGCAGGATTTGGCTTCTAACCAAATCGACTACCCTTGCGCCGCTCTCGAATGCTATCCTTTTTTTGATAGCGGAACCCGCAAGCGCCGTACCTGCGCCGGGTAAGGACATTCCAAGAACTTCGGTCATGCAAGCCATTGTATTTGCCGTGTAAAGACCCTGGCATGAACCCTGCCCGGGGCATGCGCACATTTCAAGGTCGTTAAGCTCTTTTTCGGTAATTTCGTTTATCCTGAACTTTGCTACCGCCTCAAAAGTATCGCGGACGAAAGAAAGTCTGTTTCCGTGATAGTGTCCGGAAAGCATAGGTCCAGCGGTGACGACGATAGCGGGAATATTAAGGCGCAAAGATGCCATAAGCATGCCGGGCGTTATCTTATCACAGTTGGTAAGCAGTATAAGTCCGTCAAGACTGTGCGCTTCCGCTATGGTTTCTATCATATCCGCTATAAGCTCCCTTGAAGGAAGGGAATAATGCATACCCCTGTGACCCATGGCTACGCCGTCGCAAATACCGGGAATTCCAAATACGAAAGGGTGTCCGCCGTTGCTGTAAACGCCGTTTTCCGCCGCCCTTTCAAGGTCTCTTATTCCTATATGCCCGGGAATTAAATCGGTAAAACTTGACGCTATACCTATGAAAGGTTTTTTCATATCGCCTTTAGCTATTCCGGTTGCATACAGCAAAGACCGGTGGGGAGTTCTGTCTATGCCTTCCTTAATATTGTCGCTTCTCATAATATATATATCCTTAAGAATTATTTTATTTTTATTTTAATATTGATTAATTTTTTATTTATCCTATTTCCGCAATCTTTTCTTTAATAATTTTTTTCATAACATCGTTGCCGTTTAATTTTTTTAACTTTAACTCTTTTATGGTTTTTTGTTCTTCAGGGGTTAAAAAAGGCTTGGTGCTGAATTTATCCAAAGCCTTTCCAATTTCTATATGTTCTTTATAAATCTTCTTGAAATTCTCGTCTTTTTCGGCTAAAATTTCAGCCGTTTTTCTTTCCGTTTCATCCAAAAATTGCATAATAATTACACCTCCTGCGGATTTATTTATATTTATAAAACTATAAAACCTTTAAAAAGGACCGTTGCCGTAAACATAATAAGGCGAAAGTTCTTCGGAATATTTTTCGTTGAAAACCTTACCACTGTTTATTTTATAACTTTCTATAGCATATTTAGCGGCAAAATAAGGCGTATCTTTAAGGTCTAAAAATAATAAGCCGGAAACCTCTTTTTTTAATTTATCTTCGATAAACGAACAATCGTTTTCATTGTTAAAACCATACGCCAAAAGCGGTTTATCTTTCATAGCGTTTAAAAAAAGGCGTATTTCTTCTAAATTTAAAAGATCGGTTTTAATTTGTCCTTCAAAATATTTAGTCGCCGAAGAAAATTCGGAAACATAGTAACGGTCTTTCGATGCATAGCAAACCGCAATAATTTTTTCTAATCCGGAGTTTTCTTTAGCTGCTCTGTATGCGCAAACAGATAAACTCCCAAGTCCGACTACCGCCGTTTTAAGCACATAAGACAGCGTTTTCGCTATCGTCAAAGAAACCCTGATACCGGTATAAGAACCGGGTCCCAGAATAACGGCTATTCCTTTTAAATCCGTTAATTTTATACCGGCCTTGTATACTATTTCATCTAACTGCTTAAAAATAAGAACGGAATGTTTTTCATGAAAATCCGATATCGATTCTGAAAGAATATTAAAATTTTCATCGGCTGCCAACAGGTTGGAATAACCGTTGGAGCTGTCCATAGATAAAAACATATAAAAATTTAAGTTTTTATAGAGCGTAATATATCGTTGTAAGAAACGAACAGAAGCAATAATATTAAGAGCGCAAAACCGATTTTAGCCGCAGTTTCCTGAAATTTAACGCTTAACGGACTCCTCTTTACCATTTCTATAATCGAAAATAACAGGTGTCCTCCATCCAACGCGGGAATAGGAAAGAGGTTTACAAGACCTATATTAACGCTGATGAATGCTACGAAATAAAAAAAATCGGAAACGCCCAAAACGGCTGCCCGTCCGGAAAGCTGAGCTATCATTATAGGCCCGCCCAGATCGCTTGCTGGAAGTTTACCTGTTATCAGATAAAAAAGACTGACTATAGTAATATAAATAATAAACCATATCTCTTTTAATGCCGAATAAAAAGAATAGAAGAAACCGTCGTATCTATAAAAAACAGCATTTTTTGAATTTGAAGGCGTTATTCCTATGATATATCTATTTATTTTTTGCTTATATATATTAAAGCCCGATATTAATTGCGGTTTAACAGATACCGAAGAATGGATAATTTTATTTCCTATTTTTTCTTCCACTCCAAATTTTAAAGTTTTTTTTCCGTATTTTTCTATATTTTCGGCTAAGCCCGCCCAGGAATGAACCTTTATGCCGTTAACGCTTGTAATAATATCGCCTTTTTTAAGTCCTGCTTTTACGGCGGGTTTACCTTTCATAAGTCCGCCTATAACAGGTTTCAAAACAGGCCTTCCGGACATAAAAATGATTGTAAATATGATAGCCGCTAAAATAAAATTAAAAAACGGCCCGCAAAATATAATTAGGAACTTTTTATACGGCGGCAGACTGCTGTATGAACGATCTCTGTCTTCGGGAGGCAATTCTTCCGACGGGTCTTCTCCCGTAAGCTTAACGTATCCGCCGAGCGGAAGTGCAGAAACAAGGTATTCCGTCTCCCCTATCTGCCTGCCGAAAACTTTAGGCCCAAAACCCAAGGAAAACTTTTCGACTTTTACGCCCAGTTTTTTCGCTACTATAAAGTGTCCAAACTCGTGGATAAGAACTATAATACTTATTACTATTAAAAATGCTAATATATCGTACGTTATACTCTCAAACATGTTTTATTTTTTATTATATGGTTTATTTAAAATTATTTAAATTTTTAAAAAATTTACGGTTTCATAAGTTTTATTATATTTTTTTTTCATCAAAAATGCAATTTTTTAATTTTTCCTAAAATTGCCAATAGAAAATTATTTTTCTGGATTCCCGCCTGCGCGGGAATGACAATTAAGGAATTTAACTTTTCACCTAACAGGTGTCATTCCTGCGTAAGCAGATATAAACGCACGCCGTTTATGCAGAATTTATAATATACCGAAACAGTTTTAAATATTTCTATCGGCAATTTTGGGTTTTTCCTAAATTTGCCAATAAGAAAAAGGTGTTAGAAAAAGGTGTCAGATTTTATTTTCCGCTTTTAAGAAGTCAATTAACACATAAAGTTCATTGCGGAAAATTAATCTGACACCTTTTTCTTTGTTTTTTTACCTTCTTAAAGTTATACCGAAACGGTTATTAAGTTCTTTAATCAAGCCGTCCCTTAATTCATTGACCTCCTCCATAGTAAGCGTTCTATCGTCGGCAATAGCGTCGTATCTGATAAGAAAAGATATTTTGCCTTCGTCTATCTGCTTGCCCGTATAAATATCTTCAAGCCTGACGTTTTTAATTAATGCCGAATATCCTTTAATTAATTTTTCTATAGAAGCATACTCTATGTTTTTATCGCATACTATAGAAATATCCTGTTCAATCTCCGGATATCTGTTCGGCGGCGTGAAAGTTTTTTTATTCGAGATATATTCTTTAATATGGTCTAAATCAAACTCGAATGCAAAAACCTTGCTTTCTATTTTAAATTCGTCTAATATTTCTTTCTTAATTTCGCCGAAAATTCCTACTTTAGCTTTGCCGGCGGTAATTTCCAACGATGCATTTTCGTTATAAAAACTTGCATCCTGTGTTTTATCGAACGAAAATTTTTTTATTCCGGATTCTTTAAGCAAAAATTCGACGATGCCTTTTCCGGTATAAAATTCTGTGTCGCGGCTTGAACTCTTAATACCGGTGCAGACGCATCCGCATAAAACATTTTTTTCGTTAACCGGCATACCGTCGGTCTTTTCTCCTATATAAGCTTTTCCTATTTCAAAAATCTTAATATTTTTATATTTTCTGGAATTTTGCTGAACCGACCTTAAAATATCAGGTATAAGATTTATCCTGAAAAAAGCATAATCTGCGGAAATATAATTTTTAAGCTCTAAAACCGAATTTCTGCCTATGGAAGAATTCGCAACCGATATATTTATTTCTTTTTCGCCGGTAAGAGACGGCGAAATTATCTCGGTAAATCCGGCATATCTTAATAAATTTCTATAAAGCCTGTATGTTTCGAAATTTGCGTTTTTTAACGGAGGAGCAAGTATGCCTAAAGGCATAGACGACTTTATATTATCGTAACCGTATATTCTTAAGATATCTTCGTAAATATTTACGGTTTCGCCGATATCCATCCTGAAATAGGGCGGGGAAACCTTAAGAACATTATTTTCTTCGGCAGAAGGTTCGACATGATAACCTAGGTTAGACAAAACGGTATGAGCTTTTTTATTTACCGCCGAATCACCAGAAAATTCCGACAGGACGCTAAGGTCTATTTCATAAATTTTAGAGGTTTTATCTTCCTTTATATCATAAGCATAGCATTTGACTTTGATATCGCCCTCATATTTGCGAAGAAGTTGCAGAAAACGTTTAATAGCATATATGCTTAAAGCGGGACTTATCCCTTTTTCGAAGCGCGTCGAAGCATCCGTCCTTAAAGAAAGCGTCCTTGAGGTCTTTCTTATTCTTGACATATTGAAATTAGCCGATTCTACGATAATATCTGCAGTATCGTCGCCTATTTCGCTGTTTGCAGAACCCATTATTCCAGCTATAGCGATAATTTTATTTTTATCGGCTATGACTATATCTTCATCCGATAATTTTCTTTCTTTTCCGTCTAAAGTAACGGAGGTTTCGCCTTTTAACGCAAGCCTCACGTTAATTGCGTTTCCGTCAAGTTTTGAAGCGTCGAATGCATGCAGCGGCTGTGAAGTTTCCATCATTACGATATTAGTTAAATCGACTATATTATTAATCGGTCTTATGCCGCTTTTCATAAGCTTATTTTTAATATGCAAATCCGATTCTTTTATTTTTAAACCAGATATTTTTACCGCTATATAAGACGGCGCTATTTCTTCGTCGGCTATATTAACGCTTAATTCATTTCTATCGGAAACATATTTTTCGCCGGCGTTTATATTAACGCCCTCGTATATTTCAGGTAAAAGTATCTTTTTATCTAATATTGCCGCTAACTCATACGCAAATCCCATAATTCCAAAAAGATCCGGTCTGTTTGGCTCAAGATCGAATTCTAAAACCGTATCGTCAAGTTCAAAAATATCGAATGCAGACATACCTGTTTTTAAAAAAGGAAATTCTGCTATCGAATCTATATTTAACTGGAGTCCCAAATCTTTTTCAGAACAGAAAGCGGCTTCGGAAACCACGCCGAATATAGCCTTATCCCTAATTTTTAATCCGTGGTCGAATACGGTGCCTTTTGTAGCTATAAGAGGTTTGTCTCCAACTTTTACGTTTAGTCCCTCTTTGGTAAACACTATCCTTTTAACTCCTAAGGTTTCTCCTGCGTAAACTTCGGCTATGCCGAACTTATCGTTGGAAGGATGCGGCGCAATACTTTTTATTTCACCGAGTACGATATTTTGAAACGACTTTTTTTGCGAATAATAAGGAAATATTTTTTCTACTTCCATAGTTCTGCCGTTTAAAAGAGAGGCTACTTTTTCGGGCTCCGTTTTAAAATAAACAAATTCTCTAAGCCAGTTCAAGCTTACTTTCAATTTTAATTCCTCCGATTATTTTATGAAAAAGGTGTCAGATTAATTTTACGCAAAATTTTTTATCTTTAATTGTTTATTTTAGTACGCGTAAAATAAAATCTGACACCTTTTTCATAGATATTTTATAGTCATTATAACATATTCAAGAGATTTTTGCCGCTCTATTGCAGGATTAAAGTTTCTTTTATCTTTTCCGTTTTATTACGGATACGGAATTGAATTCTGGCACTTCCAATTTGTGACGGTGCCAGAATTGAATTCTGTCCCTTTCCAATTTGTTACGGTGCCAGAATTGAATTCTGGCACCGTATCTATATAATGTCAAACAGACCCGGCTGTACCAGGCGGTCGTCTTCGGCAAACCTTTCCGCGTAAAGTTTATTATGGACGTCATGCATTTCTTCTAAAGACGCACCTAAATCCGGAATAAAATCTCCACGCAACTTTATTCCGAAAACCCCGACTTGTCCGTAAAGGGATTTCAACCCTTCATTGTCGTAAGAATTCATTAAATTTAAGTTGTATTCCGGAATAAAAACCGGTCGTTTTTGTTTAATAGAAAAACCACAAGTTTTCATAGTTCCGCTTTTTAAAGGCGAAGATAACGCAAAAGTTCCGAGCGAAGACCCGCTCTGCAGTCTGTCCCTTGCCACTAAATTTTTGGAAGATATAGGTTCGTGCGGCGAAAGTTCCGAAACCAGCGCACCTCCGTTAAATATTATTTCATTATACAAATCCCTGTTCTCAGAGGGATATACCGGCGAAAGAAGTCCTGAACCAAGAAAGGCTATAGTATATCCGTTGTTTTTTAATGCAGTCCTATGGGCAGTCGAATCTATCCCTAAGGCAAGTCCGCTTATTATAGCATAACCTGAAGAACATAGTTCCGAGGTTATATCCTCCGTCAACTTAACCGCATATTCCGGCGGTTTTCTCTGCCCCACGACTGCTGCCGCTATTTTTAAGTCCTCTTTTAATGTCCCTTTATAATATAGAATTAAAGGCTTATTTTTAATTTTGCGTAAATTTGCCGGATATAAAGAAGAATTAAAAGTTATTATTTTAACGCCGTTTTTAGAAATCTCGTCAATCTCTTTTATGGCATCGAAAAAAGCCGTCTTTATAACTCTTTGATTTATTAATATCTTAACGTAATCTATTTTTAAACCTGTTTTAATAAAATCGGACTTATCGGCGTTAAAAATTTCGCAGGGACTGCCGAATGCATTAATTAAAAAAATTATATGCCTATTCTGCAGGCCTTTGATTTTTTTAAGAGCTAAAGTGCATATAATATCGTCCATTAAATATCCCCGCCCGCAAAATTTATAATATCTTCTTCCTTGGGCGTTTTACCGAGAAATATTCCTGTTACAGTGCTTGCCCCCTCTTTTAATAACGCGTTTTTTATAAGTTTAAAAGTAGTTCCCGTAGTTATAATGTCGTCGAAAATTATTATTTTTTTTGATTTATAATTATACTTATACTCAAACGATATATTATTTAAGTCCTTTTTTTTAAATTCTATATTATTCTCGATATGCCCTGGTTTGTGACCTTTAGTGCATACTAAAGCCTTTTCGTAAGTAGAAATAGTTCCCAGCGCCGAAAGATACATGCATACCTGAGAATTAGGATAAACGTCCAAATATGAATTGCTCGGCGGAACCGGAAGTATTAAATCGTAAAAATAAAAATAATTATATATAATATTGTTTAATATTTTTATAAAAAAAGCTACGGCCTTATAATTGCCCTTTTTATATTTTAAAATTAAATCGGAATATTTTACGCTTGAAGGTAACCTGCGCTTATCGAAGAGATATTTTTTATTTTCCGGAATATAATAATCTAAATAAAAATATTCTCCGTTGCCGCCTATTTTTATATTCATATTATTTTGAAGCATTATCAATATTATTATTAATAATAAACTTTGCCATTGATTTTATAAAATTAAATCGTTAATAAATCGACAATTTAATATGATAAATCTTTATCTTAAAAATTTCAATTTTAATATATCTAACTCTATAGGAATACTGCTATCTTCAGTAAATGAATGCGGTCATTTTATTAAAAAAATCGAAGATTTAAACATAAAATGCAAATTTTTTACTTTCGAAGATTTAAAAAAAAATTTTAATATAGACGGTGAAATTGAATCCCCTTTAAGTTTTCCTTTTAAAAATATTAAAAACGTTTTATCGGCACAAGCGGTTTTTTTAAGCGGTATAACATTGAATTCGCTTTCGGACGCCGTCTTATTGAACGCCGTCTGCGACTTTGCGCTAAATAACGACATTATTTTAGGCATAACGACGGAAACGACTTTTAACGGCGCTAACGATTTAACAAGTTTATATGACGACATGCTAATCGAAAAAAATTATTACGAAAATTTAATAACTGATATTTACAAATCGCGTTTAAAAATGCTTTTAAAAACAAGAATTTTAGCTTCGTTAAAACACGGCGGATACACGGAATCTATGGACTTGTTTATCCGTAAAATGAAAACTATAGGTTTTAATCCTGAAATTAATAATACAAACTTATTTTTTCTAAATTCCGAAAAATTTGCCGTGAGTATTAATATAACGCCGCCGCACAAAAATATACAGGCGACCGAACAAACGGCGGAATCTATTTCTCAAAATGAAATTAATCTAAATACAAATTTATTAGACATGCACTTTTACCAAAAAGAGCTGTTCGATAAAATTAAAATATTTTTAAATACCGCAAAAAATTTTAAAGAAAAAACAGTTTTAAAAAGAATCGGAGGGGCTACCGAAAAAAGGATGCAAAATTCGGAACTAAGCAAAATTCAAAAAATATCGATAAAAGAAAAAAATACGGCACTTCTTATAATAGCAGGCGCAGGAGCTGGTAAGACTAAAGTAATAGTCGATAAGTTCTTATATTTATTAAATTTTTTTTCCGCAGATTCGATACTTGTTCTGACTTTCACAAATAACGCCGTAACCGAGATAAAAAACAGGATAGCAAAAAAATTAAATATTAAAGAATATGGCGCCTTTATAAACAATAAGATTTTAAATATTTCAACTTACCACAGTTTTTTCTATTCGATAATAAAAGAATTTTATAGCGAACTTGGATATAAATCCGCCCCTTCGGTTTCCGATGAAAAAATTGAAACGTCCTCGTCGAATAATAAATGTGCTAATGAATTATCTATAACATACGATGAAATTATTTTAAATATAGCAAAACTTTTTCAAAACGATTCTATAACAAGCGAAATATCGTCAAGATTTAAATATATATTAGTCGATGAATATCAGGATTTAGATTTTTTGAGCGATTATTTAATAAAAAAAATAGACGCGTGCAAGGGTAAAATTATGTATGCCGGGGACGACGACCAGTCGATATACGGATTTAACGGAGGAGATTTATTTAATATTCTGTCGTTCGACCTGTTTTTCCCTTCAGGCAAAGTATTCGTTTTTCAGAATAATTACAGGTCAAACCGGACTATAGTAGAATTTTGCAATTCAATATTGAATAACATACAATTCAGGTATCCAAAAAAATTAATTGCAAAAAATAATATAATACCTGACACGGCAGTCGATATTATCGGTTTTAAAAATAAAAGCGAAGAAGAAAATTTTATAACAAAAAAAGCGGCGGATTATTTTAAAACCGGAAAGAAAACTGCGGTTTTAGTAAGAACAAAAAAGGAAAAATCTAAATTTCTGGCTATACCTCATTTAGCAGATTTTTGCCAGGTTTCGACCATACATGCCGGCAAAGGTTTGGAGTATGACGTCGTATTTATATCCATCTTAAAAAAAGATTATTTAAATTGCGGCGATAGACCGTCCTATTTTAAAATTAACCCTTTCTTAAATTTTTTTAAAACAGGTTATCAGTTTAAAATAAACGATATATTAATCGACGACGAGGTAAGGCTTTTTTACGTTGCGGCTTCAAGAGCTAAAGAAAAACTTTATATAACGTATTCCGGAGAAATTTCGGATTTTTTAAAACGCTAAAACTGGTTTAAGATATCAAGGCTTCCCTGATATAGAAGCCTCAAGTCGTTAATATTATATTTAAGCATAACTATTCTGTCGAATCCCATTCCAAAAGCAAAACCTTTATACTCCTGAGGATCTATGCCGGCATATTTAAAAACGTTAGGATGCACCATTCCGCATGGAATCACTTCTATCCAGCCGGTATTTTTACATACTCCGCAACCTCTTCCGCCGCAGAATACGCATTCTATATCAAGGTCTAAACCAGGTTCAACAAAAGGATAAAAAGCAGGCCTGAAACGTGTTTTTCTTGCGCCGAGAAGGTGTTTTACGGTCTCTTCCAATATTCCTTTTAAATCAGAAAGTTTAACGTTTTTATCTACGAAAAGGCCTTCCATTTGATTAAACATAAAAAGGTGCGTTGCATCCACGGCTTCATATCTGTAACATCTGCCCGGCGCAATTATCCTTAAGGGCAGTTCTTTTTTTTCGAGGGTTCGAGCTTGAACGCTGGACGTGTGCGTTCTCGGCACCAAACCGTTCAGCAGATAAAAAGTATCCCATACGTCTCTTGCGGGATGATCCGCCGGAATATTTAACGCATCGAAATTATAATAAGTAGTTTCTATTTCAGGGCCTTCGACTATTTGGAAACCCATAGACGTAAAAAAATCGGCCGCTTCTTCCAGTACAGCAGTTATCGGGTGTTTATGAAATCTTTCTATCTGTTTTCCGGGTATTGTAAGGTCTATTTTATATTCGTCGAAAAATTTTTTATTTTCTCCTGAAAAAAGTTCTATTTTTTTTGTATTATAAATTGCTTCTATCTCGTTTTTGACTTCATTCGATTTTTTTCCTATAATTTTTTTTTCTTCTATAGAATATGAACCGATATTATGTAAAATCTCCGTCAGCTTGCCTTTTTTTCCCATAAAAGCCTTAAAGATGCCGTCCAATTCGTTTAACTCTTTGGCGGAATCCAAAGATATTTTTGCTTCTTCGGATATTTTATTTATAGTTTCTATAATTTCTAAGTTTTTATCCATCGTTATATATTATCAAACTTCATATAATTATTTCAACAAAGTTTTTTATCCCACTACTTTATTTCTGCCTAATTCTTTTGCCCTGTATAAATTATCGTCTGCAATTTTCAGCAAGCCGTTTAATATTTCGTCCGGGTCGTAATTTATTTCTTTAATTTCCCCGCTCTTATCGTGAAAAAACTGTTCTATGCCGGAAACTCCGACGGATATGGTAATATTTAAATTTAAATTGTCTTTTGGAGTATAAATTTTATTTTCTATATAAACCCTTAATTTTTCCATTAAATTCATAGCTTTTTCTTTACTTGTATCCGGTAAAACTACGACGAATTCATCGCCGCCGTATCTTGTTATTATATCCTGTTTTCTGAGTAAAATGCTTTTTAAGTCATTGGTAAATTCGACCAGCATTATGTCGCCTATATTGTGTCCGTAATTATCGTTTATATTTTTAAATTTATCTACATCCAATATGGCAAAAGAAAGACTCGTCGAATTTCTAGATGCCCTTACTATTTCTCTTTTTACGAACTCGTACATAAATCTTCTGTTATGTATGCCCGTTAAAGAATCAGTAAGCGCCAGCTCTCTATTTGTTTCTATTAATATCAGCTTTGCAAAAACCGGAGATGCTATGTTTATTATCTCTTTTATCAAGTCGATAATTTCTTGGGTAAAGAAATGCTTATCTTCGGAATCTATAGAAATAGTGCCTGCTAATTCATCGCTTATTTTTAGCGGAAAGCACATATAACTGCCGGCAGTACCTTTAAATTCGCAACTATTTACGGTGTCGTCCAGATCGTTATTTTTTTCGTTTTTTAAAAGTTTGCAATACGACAGATAATCTTCGTAATCGATATTTGCCGTTTTCAGTATAATTTTATCCGCATTTTCGGAATTGTCCGTCTCCGGCGGCGAACCTTTTTTTCTGTCGTAAATCAAAGATGTGACGGTTTTTTTATTAACGGCGTCGAATATGTTAATATGCAGGGAATCCACCATGCCGCCGCCCTGTTTTTTTATAGAACACAGACCTTCCGCAAATGTTTTTATGGCATATTCAAGGGTAAAAACCATGGATAGTTTATATGACAGATTGTTTAGAAGATTTAGTCTTTTTATATTATTTTTTAGATTAGTTACGTCTCCAAACACAAGAAATCTTATAACGCTTTTATCTTTAGTCGTAAACAGATTAGACTTCATACTCAGTATAATGCCGTTTTTAAGATTCATCTCTATGCTTTCCAGAGTAGCGGTGTATTTGTTGTTTATATATGTTTCAAATATAGTTTTCGCAAAATTTTTATCTTCAAATGCATCCTTTATTTTTTCGTAAAATTCATTCAATTCCAACGGCGACGAAAACTTGTCTATATTAAACGCCAGGGCAAAATAATCGTTGTAAAGATTAACCGTTTTATCGGTTAAATTAATAGAGACTATACCGAACTCCGCCATCTTATTGATTAAGTTTTCCCTGTTTTCTAAAAGTTCTAACGAAGAATCCAGCTTTTCAAAAAGCGTATTAATTCCAAAATATTCCGCTAAAAAGTTTATGCCGTTTTTAAAAAAATATAAATCTTCGTCGTAAAACGATGCGCTTCTTTTAATTACGCCGGTTATAGCCATATATCTTCTGTTTTCCGTTCCCTCGAAGGAATAAAGGATTATATCTTCTACGCCTTTATTTTTAAAATATTCCGTCGCAGAATCATCTTTTTGATAATTATACGCTTCAAGCCTGTTTTCAATTATACGTTTTCTAACGAACTCGGTAGGAAGCGGCTCAATAGTGCTTTTGCCTAAATTTAAAACCCACTTATTAGAAAATATGCCTTCGATAATTTCGCTTTTGACGACATCGAAAACGATAAATTCCACAAAATCGGTCTGCATATTATCTTCTATATCGTTTAAAAATTTTTGCATAAACTCTTCTCTGCTTAATTCCTGTTTGCTTCGACTGCCTGATTTGCTGGAATAAAAAGAATTTCCGTTAACATTCGTTTTGTTTTCATCGGTTATTTCTTGTCTTCTTGTCATTGAAAACAATAACCTCTCTGCCATTTCAGACAAAAGCGATTGTCTTTTCAAATTTTTCAGGTAAGTTATAAGGTATGCGGCATAATTTGCAAGATCAAAAATTGCGCCGGCTTTAACATCGTCGAAAGCGCCTTTCTTGCTTGAATAAATTGCCATTATGCCGATAACGCGGCCATGCATTATTAAAGGAAACGAGCCTGCCGATAAAAATTTAAATTCTAAAAGTTTAGTTTTGTAACGGGCGGGTATAGTCGTATCATTTTCTACGTCGTTTATTACGGCGTAATTTTGCAATTTTATAGCTTTTGCCGTTAAATTTTGCAAATATTCATGATTGTCCGGATTTTCGCCGTATTGAAGAATTAAATTTTTCGCGTAATTAAAATCGTTATTATAAACGCTTATTATTTTTACTTCTTTTTTGTCTTCGTCTAAAACTCCGAACCAAGCGTAACCGTATCCCATTCTTTCGACTATCAGGTCAATAAGCTTAAACGTAAGCGAATTAAAATCGTCCTTTTCGGAAACGGTTTTGGAAAAATCGTTTATGCTGGACATTATAAGGCTGTTTTCTTTCTGCTTTAGAACTATGGCGTTATTTAAAACGTTTATAGCTTTAGCGAATTCGTAAAATTCGCTTTCCTTGTTTTTATATTTGTCGGCAATATTTAATTCCTGCGGATTGTTAGGATCTATATTTCTTATGCTTTTCAAAAGGTCATAGAAAGGCTCTGAAAATCTTTTGTTTATTAAAATAAAAATCAGTATAGTTAAAATATATAACGCTATAAAAAAAATTATAGACGCATAAAGTTTAGAAAGATGCCTGAACCATGTATATTGTTTTATGCCGGCGCCAAATACCCCTATAATTTTACCGTCGTAATTTTTTATCGGTACGTTATATACATAAAAATGCGTGCCGTTCACGTTTAGCGATGCATAAACGCTTATGCCCTTCTCTAAAACCGGAATCTGTTTTTTTGTCAGATTCTGCCCCAGACCTTCATATTTATTATTTTTAACAAAAGAAATAGCAGACCTTTTGAAACCGTAATAAATACCGAGATTTGAAGGTATATGTTTTTTTATTCGGATATTTTTTAAATAATCGCTGGTTACGTGTTTATTTAGAATAATCAAATAACCGTTATTTTTATGCAGCAGGCGATAAATCACCGTAATATTTATGAGTTTGTCGGGCTTATCTCTTCCGAAGCCAGCAAATATGTGGCGGTTTTTTGTAGATATTATTCTTTCCAATCTTCCGTAATATTTCTTCGATATTTTAACTTTTTCGGGATATTTCTTTGATTCAAATTTTTTAATGTAATCTATTTTCCCTCTTTCTATTTTTACTAAGATTATGTCGGATATTCTTTTATAATCGACCGTCTTTCTGATGAACCCGCTTTTAAAATTATGGGCTATGATATCGTTAGCTTTTTCAAGCATATAATTTCTTTCGCTTAAAAAAGCCATAGTACCGGACATTAAATTTGATTTTAACTGTTCTTTTAAAGATTTTCGGCTGTATAATGCAATATAGTGAAGGACTATGAATATTCCTACCGAAAAAATAATAATATTCGACAGGATAAAGAGGAAATAAATTTTAAATTTTATAGAATTAACGTTTATTTTCGGCATTTTTTTTAGTTTATTTAATAAGCAAAGTAAATATGTATACCTATTATTAGTATATAGCTAAATTGCTTAATTTCAAAGTATAAATGAGCAAATACCGATTTATAAAGAAAAAATGCCGAAAATTGAATTTAATTCTATTTCAAGAAGATACCTTTGAAAGGATTTGCGTAAAATAGAATAAACGTAATCAGCAGGGCATAAAGCGCTAATGATTCCATAATAGCCATACCGGTTATCATCCAGACGATTAATTTTTTCTCCATGCCGGGATTTCTTCCCATCGATTCAAGCGCTCCTCTTACCGCGTTTCCCATGCCTACGCCTGCGCCGATAACGCCGAGCCCTATAGCCAAGCCGCCGCCAAGCGCAGAAAGGCCAAAAAACAGGCTTTTAGAAAATAATGCGGAACTATTCGCCGCATGCTGCTGAACGGGCGCAGTTGCGGCTATGGCTTTCGCCGCAAAACATTTTACGCCGTAAACGGAAACAGATAAAAAAGTCAGGATAAAAACGAGATATTTCATAATTAAAAAAACCTCCGGTTAAATTTTATAAATTAATGTTCTTCTTCTAACGACAGCGCAATGTATATAATTGCAAGCAGGTAAAACACAAACGCCTGCATTAAATCCGTAAATATCTGCATATACATCATAATTGCCGGAATTGCCCATGGAAGAAGAAACAGCAAAACGGTAACCATAAATTCTTCCGCAAAAATATTTGCAAATAAACGCAGGGCATGCGAAAAAGGACGGGATAATGCCGACATAATTTCGATTATTATCATTATCGGCGCAATTATTAAAAGCGGTCCTAAAAATTTTTTTACGTATTTAGCTTTATGTTTTTTAATGCCTACTGCGTGAGATAGAAAGAAAACTATTAAAGCCAGCGCCGCAGTGGTATCTATAGTCGCCGTAGGCGAAGTAAAGCCGGGAATAGAACCTATCAAATTTGAAAAGAGGATAAATACCGAAAACGAGGCAATTAACGGCAAATATACCGCTCCTTCGTCACCTATGATTTCTTTTAAAAAATATTCCGTCATTATATAAATAAGCTCAAAAAAGCTCTGCAAACCTCCGGGCACAACCTTAAGACTTCTTCCTGCAATAAATGCAGCTATCAGTATGCCCGCCATAACTATGACGGTCATAGTCCAGTAAACGGGTATTCCTTGTATGTGAATTAAAATTGGAGATTTTAACATATTTTTATTATTTATTATAATGGCTTATTCTAAAAGGAGTTATTCTTCAACCGAATAGTTAATAGCATGTCCGAAGGGAATAAACAATAACGCTATAGAAACAGGAGTTACGGTAATCCCCGCAGCTATTAAAACAAAATTAAGATTAATATACTTATTTAATATTATAAAAAAAACCGTTATTATGAGCAAGTCTTTTATCACGTTTAAATTTAATTTAAAAGGTTTAATTTTTTTAATATTTTTAAAAATATATATAGTCGTGTCTGTAAATAGAAAGAACGATACGGCAAAACCTATAAATAAACCCGCAATACCGTTTATTTTTGGGAAAATTATATTAATCGACAGCGACGATATTGAAGAAATAACAGCGCCGTAAATAAAGGTTTTTGATATAACCTGAAATTTTAAAGATTTTTTAAGGTCTTTCATTAAGTTCTCTTTTGACCGCTTTATATATTTCGTAAATTCCCGCTATAAAACCCAAAACGGCAAATATAATCAGAAAAAGGTATTTAAAATTGAGATATTTATCTATTTCTATCCCTATAAAGACGCCTATTAAAACAGATATAATTATGTTTAAACCCAGCGAACTCATTCTTGCAATCTGTTTTATAAATTCTTTGTCCATTTTTGCTAATAATTGTTATAAATAAATAAAAGGCATTTACCGTATTATAATTATATCATTTATTACGATATAAAATATATTAATACGGCAAATGCCTAAGGTAAACAGCACTACTAAAAATTATTTCTTAACGGCTTTTTTTGTTTTTTTCGCTTTAGCCGGTTTTGCGGCATTAGCCGGGGTTCCCCATGGCAAAGAAGTCGGAGGTGCCCATTTTTTATGTTCTTTTGCTAAATGCTGATTATACGCTATGATGTTTAAAGAATTTAAATAATGGATAACTTCTTTAGCTTGCGCCGTTGATATCGGACATCCGTTAACATCTTTCATTTGATGAATAACGAGATTTTTCCAATCTCCATAATTTTTTCCATTATACCTTTCTACTCTGTTTAACGTATGGCATATAACGCACTTATCGTGTAAAGCGCCGAATCCTTTTTTAACAGGCCATGGATAAACTACCGGCGGAACGTATTTAGTTCCGTTTAAGTTCATAACCTGATAAATAATTCTGTTTGTTCCTCTTGCGGCTATTTTCATATAGCCCATGACGGGAACGTTAACAGCAACGCACAATCCGCCTAATATTAAGAAAATTTGAGGAAATTTGGAAATATTCCCAAATTTAAAATTAGGCGTAAGGTCTTTTAGGTAATAACCGAGAACTAAAAAACCCGTTAAAAAAAGTCCTGATAAAGACAAATACTTAACCGGCTGCATATTGCCCAGCATACCCATGGTTGTCGGGAGCATTCCAAAACCTAAAGAAACAAGCCCGACTATTATAAGAAATACTATAACTCCCACGGAAACGGTAGGCTTACTTTTGTCGCGTCCGTTTATCAATTTCCATAGCATATAGATAAACTCCAGTATTAAAGCCCCGCCTGTCGTTCCCATGAACGTGTACATTATCCACTGATATTTTCCGAGCATTATCCTGTTAAAACCGGAACTTGCCGTTGCCCTGAAATGTTTAAACCAGCCGAAGTATATTACCGGATACATTACTAAAAACATAACGGTTATAATACTGGCAAACGAACCTAACCAATCATAGAATTCTTTGTCTTCCTGTTTTGAAGAGATTATATACCTTATTCCCGCCCATATAGCAAGCAATGCTCCGGCAAGGGCAAAAATTTCGATATTTTTTTCTATAATCATAAGCAGAACCATAGGCGTTCTTATAGCCGTCTGCGGAGTCGGCCCCATGGTATAGCTTTCTGAAATCGTATAAAAAACATCTGAAGCAAAACCGGTCAGAAACGCAATTATGCCGATAAATACGTTCCATCCCTGATGCTTTCCCTCTCCTTTCCTGTCAAAGCCCGCATAATATATAGCGCCGAGAACGAGAAACGCAAGCAAAAAATCCATCGATAACGCTATGACTCCGGGCTGTAATTTATTAATAAGTATCCAGAAATTCGGAATCCCGTTTCTGAGAAGGCTTAAGAAGTAAAAATAAATTATAGTCTGTATCGTACCTATAACTAAGGCGCACATAATCAGCGGCTTTGCAAGCCGGAAGTATCTGTCTTCTTTTTTGAATATCCCGATATACTGGGATATAAAGGCAATCGCCATAAAACCTAGCGCGAGCCTGTTTATAAATAGATTTATTATATCCATAACACCTAAATTCATCGTATTTACTCCTCTTTTTATTTTATACGGTAGCAGGCGCTTTTGGTTCGCCGCCGATTAATGTTAAGTAAACTAACAAAAGGAGAAACAAAATCCCAAGCACCGTTGCGGCAGGTCTTTTAAAAGGACTTCTTTCGTGCCCCCTGTCGATAAACGGCAATACGAAAAGTATCGCGAAACCTATCGCAGGGACAAGAAACGTGGAAAATATTATAAGTCCGTGACCCGGGAAATATTTAAGAAGTTCCTCGTTTGCCAAGAAATACCAGTCTGCTTCCGGCGCGAAATTTAAAGCAAGAGGTCTGTACATAGGCCCTATGGCCGCTCCATAATAAACGGCGAGGAAATAAATCACGGCAAATACGCCGAGCGCCACTATCATATCCTTAAAAAGCTGGTCGGGAAAAAAAGGAACCGTTGCATCCGGATGTTTCCATTTATTAACGTCGTCGTCCGAGAGTTTGCTGTTTTTGTATTCCAGCGCCATACCCTGCTCTCCGGTCTTCCTGACCAAGAAAATATGTATAGGTATAAACATAATGACCACTATCGGCAAAAGCCAAACGTGAATAGCAAATATATGCTGCATAGTCAAAACCGACGTTTCTGTCCCGCCTTTTACTATTATCCTCAAAAAACCGCCGATAATCGGCATATGCGATGCTACATTATCTAAAACGTTTATCGTCCACCACGAATTTTCGTTTCCTATAAGCATATAACCCGTCAAACCAAGTATTACTACGACGGAGAATAAAACCATTCCCGCAACCCATTGCATTTCTCTCGGCTTTTTATATGAACCGGAAAAATAAACCCTGGACATGTGCACGAGAAGAATAAAAATCATGGTAAACGCACCCCATAAATGAATACCGAGGAGAATATTGCCCAATAAAACATGATGCTTTATAAAATAGGTAGAATTTCTTGCCATCGGAAAATACGGCACGTAATAAAACAAAAGGAACATTCCCGTTACTACCTGAATTATGAAAAGAAAAGCGAGCAAACTGCCGAAAGTATATGCCCAACCGCCCCTTGCAGGTATCCTTTCGCCGTTAAACTCATTTATTAGTTCGGTGAGACCAATTCTTTCGTCAAACCATTCCTGAATTTTTTTAAACATCAGACCCCCCTATCCTTTGGATTATCGATAAACTTATTTTGAATTAAAACTTTACCGCTATTTACTTTATAAACCCATTGAAATAAAGGTCTTGGCGGCGGACCACCCACTACCTTGCCTAGAACGTTAAACATACCGCCGTGGCACGGGCATAAAAACTTTTGTCTTGCAGGTATCCAGTGGAGAGGACATCCTAAATGCGTACATTGATTTGAAAAGAAATAAAGTTTTCCGGTTATGTCTTTAACGACTATAACCTGTCTTGGAAGCGTGTTGATTGTCCAGCCTTCTTTTACCCTGAAATAAACCGGAACAAACTTTGGCGTTAAAGGCTCGATTTTATTTAAGTCGTCGATTTTGCCAAGTTCAGCCCATACTATGTCTCTTTTTTTGAACAATGGACTTAAAACTTCGCCAAGTATAGGTATTGCAACGGCAACGCCTATTACGGCCGAAATTAATCCGATTACAACGGTCATAAAAGTTCGCCTTGACGGCGAATCTTCCGAACTTTTAGTCATTTTACCCCCCTTATTAAAATAATTTATTTAGTTATACATATGGTTTTCAACCCTTAATATCCACGGTATTTTTAAAACACTAAATATTATTTTTTATCACTTAAGAAGCAAAAAGTCAATATATTTTTTTGATCTGTCGTTTTTAAACTCTCTTAAAAACTACATTAAAAACTCCATTAAAAATTTGATTTTAAATTAAAAATGTTGTATAAGAAATAAAAAGCTTTTGCATTATGCGAATTAATCAATAATTTTATCTGCATCCTACATCTAAAATGAATTTACAGAATGAATTAATAGAACGCTACGCAGAAGAGTTTCCCGATTCAAGAATAGGGAAATGCATAAAAATCATAGAAAAAGCTGCAAAGACTAAAACAAATCTTCTCATTCAAGGTGAAACAGGCACCGGAAAAACTACGCTGATTAATTTTGTATCAAAAAAAATTTTTCCGTCAAAACCTTTAGTAACCGTTTCCTGTTTTAATTTATCCGGCGAGCTTTTTCAATCTGTGCTTTGCGGACATTTAAAGGGAGCATTTACAGGCGCCGTAGAAACCACTAATGGAAAAGCGCAAACTGCAGATAACGGAGTATTATTTTTCGACGACGTGGACACTTTAACTATGGACAACCAGTCTAAACTATTATACTTCCTGGATTATCGCGTTTGCGAAAAAGTAGGCAGTACGGTGCCGGAATTGTTAAACTTATGGACGGCATTCTCCACCAATTCAAATATCGAAGAAAAAATAACGACCGGATTTATGAGGGAAGATTTTTATTATAGGATTTCGACTATTAACGTAAACATCCCTCCTCTGAGGCAAAGACCTAATTTTATAAGATATTTTATCGAAAATTATTTAAAAAGCTTGAAAATTTCTTATTGTAAAAAATTTATGGAAGAATGTCTCGAATACGGGTGGCCGGGAAATATCAGGGAAATGACTTCGGCTCTTGACAGAATTCTTATTTTAAATTACGACGGATGCAAAAAAGTCCAATCCCTTAAAGAGTGCGGAATCGATATACGCCGCCATACGATAAAAGAAAAACGCAGGACTCAAAAATTGCAGGAAAATTATAAGGTTGAATCAAACCAAAACGACGTAGAAGATATTTTCGATATTACGTCCGAAAAAAGCAGAATTATATCCGCTTTGAAAAAAGCAAAATATAAAAGAAATAAGGCATGTAAAATATTGGATATTTCATACTCTACGCTGTGGAGGAAATTAAAGCGATACGAAATTTACGAAAAACTTATATAAACAAAATCTCATCCGCTCTTTATAAATTAGAGCGGATGAGGCAAATTTCAGGCGGCACTAAGGCCTCACGTTATATTTCCTGAAAATCCTTACTTTTATTATATCGACTAAGAACAGATAAACAGCTCCGAATATATAAAGCCTGATTATCTCCGTAAACGGTATCCGCGCTATAAGCGGATGATTCTCGAAACTTATGCCGAACCATGCCAGCATCGAGACGACTATTAAATCCGCTATAGTGGCAATAAGCATATATTTTGACGGCGCGCTCTTATAAAAATAATCGGCCGTTCTGACTAAATAAAGTACTCCTTGTCCGGTAAACACCATTATTAAAAACACTATAGTCGCAATTTGGTCCATATCGTAATGGCCCTGCATCTTATAATAAACAAGGGCGCCAAAAGAGAAAATCAATTGAAATACGCCCATAGCCACCGAACCTATGACCATATTTTTAATCTTCCACTCGTTTGGTTTTAGCGAATGCTTAACATTGTCTGTCGAAATAGACATAGTAACGAAATCGTTGGTAAAAAGCAATAAAATTACAAGCACGGGGGTAATTATAAACGAATTTTTTGCCGGCGTATTATAATAATAGTTCATAAGAATAATACCGAATATAGTAAAGAAAGAAATCTCTATTGTTTTAGCTATCTTATTAAGAACCCAAGTGGCCATTCTCTGAAATATTTCCCTGCTGGTTTTTATCGCAGATACGATATCGGATAAACCCGGATCGGTAAGCACTATACTTGCGGCGGCTTTAGCGACGTCCGTAGAACCGGAAACCGCTATACCTACCTCTGCCTGCTTTAGCGCCGGAGAATCGTTAACTCCGTCGCCGGTCATGCCTACTATATAGTTGTTATCCTGTAAAGCTTTAACTATATTGTATTTATCTTCCGGATAAATACCCCCGAACACGTCGAAATCAGCAAGGTTTTTTTCTTTTTCTTTGTCTTTGCTCATTTCAATAAGCTCTTTTCTTTCACAAACCTTATCGCCTATATCTAATCTTTTGGCAATGGTTTTAGCGGTAATTGCGGTATCGCCGGTTAACATTATAACTCTGACGCCGAGATTGCGAAGTTCCTGAACAAGCGGTTTAGAATCGGGTCTTTCAGGGTCCATAAACCCTAAAAACCCTAAAAATTCATACTTTCCGCCTTTCTCGTAAGCCGTTGCAAGAACTCTTTCGCCTTTCTGCGCAAGTTCTTTTTCGATATTTTCATATTTGTATGCCGTTTCGGTGCCTTTCTGCGCAAGATTCCATATCGTTGCCGGCTGTCCTTTGAATATTTTGACTTCTTCCCCGCCGGCTTTGTAGAGACCTTCGGTTCTTTTGGTGGCAGGATCGAAGGGCGTAAAAGAAACCCTCTCCCCTTCAGGCTTTAAGTTCATCGGGTTAGTAACTTTAAATATAGCGTCGTCTAATGCATCCTGGCTTTTCTCGTCGCTTGCCATAATAGAGTAAGTTAAAAGTTCTTCTTTCGTATGTTCTCCCACAGGAGTTATATCTTCCAGTATAACCTTATTTTCCGTAAGCGTTCCTGTCTTATCCGAACAAAGAACCGTCATTGCCGCAGACTCTTCTATGGCGGATAATTTAGTGGTAAGAACGCCTTTTTTTGAGAGTTCGACTGCTCCTAATGCCGTGGAAAGCGTATAAGTAGCCGGAAGTGCAATAGGAATAGCGGCTATTAAAATAACTAATATAAATACTATAGTGTCTGCCGGACTGAAACCGTGTGAAAGAGCGTAAACCAGAAAAAACGCAAGCAGAATAAAATCCATATAAATCATATACTTGACTATTTTAAAAATAAGTTTCGACAGATTGCTCTTGGTCTTAGCAATTTTAACAAGTTCGGCGGTTTTTCCGAAGTAACTCTCCTTTCCCGTAGCTACGACGATTCCTGTTGCTTCGCCTCTTTTTACTACCGAACCGGAATAGGCAACGCTTCCAGTCTCGGCTTCTATAGGAAGAGACTCCCCCGTGAGCGCCGACTGGTCTAATTGTATCTGGCTGTCCAGTATCTTAATATCCGCAGGAACAAAATCGCCCATCCTTAAATGTATGATATCGTCGGGAACGAGATATTTTGCGTCTAATATCGTCCATTTGTCGTCCCTCATAACCCTCGCTTTGACCGATAGACGCTGCTTTAAAAGTTCAAGAGCTTTCTGTGCTTTGCCTTCATGCATAAAAGACATTATGCTGTTAAATATTAAAAGGGCTAAAATTATTGCGGCTTCAATAAACTTTACGTCCTGTTTTCTTGTTATTCCTACTATTATTTCTAGAAGAGCTGCAAATTCAAGCATCCATGGAATAGGTCCCCAGAATCTTTTCAAAAATTCTTTTACCGGGTTTCTTTTCTCTTCTTCTACGGCGTTCAAGCCGCATACTTCAATCTTCTTGTTTGCCTGTTCGGTAGTTAGGCAGATGTACTCATGCTCTAATGCTTTTTCAGCCATTGTTCCTCCAATTATTAAAAAATAAAAGCGATTAATAAAAAAAATAAAATAATAATTTATATAAAAGCATAAAATCCTAAATATAATATAGTTAGGAAGCATTTTCTATGCCATGAAATATTTTTATTAAAATTTAGATATGACCGATATAAAATAGCCTTTATACAAGCCTTAAAGCAAAATTACGATTAATAATGCAGGAATTATTGCTTATAAATTGCAGGATTAAAGCGATAATTCAATAATAGTCTCTGCGGGCATCCTTTACTGCGCTTATAAAACTATGTCTTTTGTTATGCGTGTAAAAATGGAATCGGTCTGAATTTAATTTAGATTATTATGCTATTTTATGAAAAGATATGAAATAAAAAGAAATGATATGAAATTATTTGAAATTAAAATCTGTTAATCTGGATAAATATTTACCGATAGACGAACTCTTGTTAACGGAAATCTCTTCGGGCGTTCCGGTAGCTATTATCCTGCCGCCACCTTCGCCGCCTTCCGGACCCATATCTATTATGTAATCTGCGGATTTTATGACATCTAAATTGTGTTCGATAACTATAACGGTATTTCCGGCTTCTACGAGAAGGTTTAATATGGTCAAAAGCTTGCTGATATCGTCGAAATGAAGCCCTGTCGTCGGTTCGTCAAGTATATATAATGTTTTATACTGTCCCGGTCTCGATAATTCTTTCGACAGCTTTATTCTCTGGGCTTCGCCTCCCGAAAGCGTGGTTGCAAGCTGGCCTAGATTTATATAATCTAATCCGACGTCTATTAAAAATTTTAGTTTATGGGCAAGCGGCGGAATAGCGTTAAAAAAATCGTAAGCTTCTTTAACCGTCATATTTAAAACGTCGTAAATATTTTTATTTTTATAAGTGATTTCTAACGTAGGGGCATTATATCTTTTACCTTTGCATACGTCGCACATAACATAAACGTCGGGCATAAAAAGCATTTCTATTTTTTTTACGCCGTCTCCGCTGCAGGCTTCGCATCTGCCTCCTTTAACGTTAAAACTGAATCTGCCGGGATCGTAGCCCCTTGATTTCGATTCTTTAGTGCCGGCGAAAATTTCCCTTATTAAAGTAAAAATTCCGGTATATGTTGCAGGATTAGACCTTGGAGTTCTTCCTATAGGCGACTGGTCTATATTAACTACTCTGTCGAAATAATCTACGTTCTTTATAGCATCGATATTAAACCTCTTAAAATCGACGGCGTAACCGTTCTTGTAGGCAAAAACCGCCTGATATAGAGTATCCAAAATCAAAGTGCTTTTCCCCGACCCTGAAACTCCCGTTATACATACAAAATTATTCAGCGGGATTTTAACGTCTATATTTTTTAAATTATTCATATTTGCGCCTTTTATTTCTAAATAACCGGATAAATGCTCCCTTCTGAATTCGGGTATCGGAATTTTTAACTGCCCCGTCAAATATTTGCCGGTTAAAGAATCCGGATTTTTCATAATTTCTTCCGGAGTTCCGTGCGCTATAACGTAGCCGCCGTTCTTCCCCGCACCTGGACCCATATCGATTATATAGTCTGATTTGAGCATTGTAGTTTCGTCGTGCTCCACGACTATCAGACTGTTGCCTTTATCCCGCAATTCAAAAATGGTCTTAAGAAGCCTCTCGTTATCCCGCATATGCAGTCCTATACTCGGCTCGTCCATTACGTATAAAACGCCGGTAAGTCCGGAACCTATTTGCGAAGCTAACCTTATCCTCTGCGATTCCCCACCCGACAGCGTCTGCGCCTGCCTTGAAAGAGTCAGATATTCAAGCCCTACATTTACTAAAAACCTTAACCTTTCTTTAACCTCGTTTAAAATTTTTGCCGCAATTTCAATCTCGTAATTGCTTAATTCAAGCTTATTAAAAAAATCCAGCGCATTTTTAACGCTTAAATCCGAAATTTCCGCTATATTTAGTCCGCCTATTTTATAGCTTAAAGATTCTTTCCTTAACCTGAAACCGCCGCATTCGGGACAAACTTTTTCCGATTTGAATTTATTAGGATCCAGCAGATAATTTCCTTCGGCTATATTTCTTTCAAGCATTGGTATTATACCTTCCCAGTGCCTTAAATGATAGGAAGAGCCGCCGGTCGCATCGAAAAATTTAATTTTTTCTTCTCCCGAACCGTATAGTAATGCCTGCTTTATATCTGCGCTCAAATCTTTATAAGGAGTATATAAATCAAATCCGTAATGTTTTGAAAGCGAGTTAAAAATTTGGCTTTTATATACGGGAGTAGAATTTTTAAAAATAATTATAGCATCTTCTTTTAACGAAAGATTTTTATCGGGAACTATCAGATCCTCGTCAAAATATTCCTTGTAACCCAAACCGCCGCATTCGGGACAAGCGCCCTGCGGGCTGTTAAAGGAAAAAACTGCGGGTTCCGGTTTGCCGTAACTTATATTGCAGTCTAAGCAGATAGAATTTTCGGTTAATATTTCTTCCCTGTCTTCATATCTAAGTTTTAATATGCCGGAAGATAATTTTAAAGCAAGTTCTATGGAATCGAACAGTCTTTTTTTATTTTCTTCTTTTATTGTCAGCCTGTCTATGACTAAGTCTATATTATGCTTCTTTTTTTTGTCTAAATTAATCGGTTCGTCTAAATTATATTCCTTCCCGTCGGCATAAATTCTATAAAAACCATGTTTTAAGTAATCGTCGAATTTTGCCTTAAACTCTCCCTTTCTGTTAATTGCTATAGGAGATAGAACTATAAGTTTTTCGCCGGCTTTATTGGAATAAACCGATTTCACCATACTATCTATGGTTTTTGGTTCGATTTTTTTACCGCACTTATAACAGTACGGAATACCTATTCTGGCGAAAAGAACTCTTAAATAATCGTATATTTCGGTAATTGTGCCGACCGTAGAACGGGGATTTTTACTGACGGACTTTTGTTCGATAGAAATGGCCGGAGAAAGTCCTTCTACCGAATCTACGTCCGGTTTATCCATTTGTTCCATGAACTGCCGCGCATATGACGACAGAGATTCAAGATATCTCCTTTGCCCTTCTGCAAATACGGTGTCGAACGCAAGGGAGGATTTGCCGGAGCCTGAAAGTCCCGTTATAACTACAAGCTTGTCTTTGGGTATCTCGACGTTTATATTTTTTAAATTATGCTGTCTTGCTCCTTTAATAACTATCTTTCTTTCCATCTTTTTCTATTCTCCGATATCCTGCCGACTAATTTTATGGATTCTATCATACTGCCGCAATCAGCCTCGTTCTTACCGGCAATATCGTAAGCCGTTCCGTGAACCGGTGACGTCCTGATAAATTTTAAACCCGCCGTAACGTTGACCCCCTTATGAAACGAAAGCAGTTTAAAAGGTATCAACGCCTGATCGTGATACATAGCAACGATTAAATCGAATTTTTTATATTTTTCGGCAAAAAAACTATCCGCAGGGAAAGGGCCGGCTATATTTTCTTTATAATTTTTAAATTCCTCTATAACGGGAACTATAATTTCTTTCTCTTCGTTTCCTATTCTTCCGTTTTCCCCCGCATGAGGATTTAAACCTAGAACGGCAATATTAGGACTATTTTTCCCCAGGTCTTTTTTTAACCATTCTATAGAAATTTTTATTATTTTTCTTAGCAGATTTTTAGTAATTTTAACTGGAACTTCCGAAATAGGTATATGAATAGTCGAAAGAATTGTAATAAGTTTATCCGAATAGAAAAGCATGGCAAAATCGTCGGAACCTGCTAAATACCCTAATAGTTCGGTGTGTCCGCCGAATCTTGCCCCTCCCTTAAGCATCATATCTTTATTTATAGGAGCAGTAGCAAAACCGAGTATTTTTTCTTTTATAGAAAAATCAACTGCGGTTTCTATAAATTTTTCGACGTCTTTTGCATAAGTGTGGTTAACGTTTCCATACTTAACCTGCGCATAAGATTTAGAAGCTAAATCTATTACGTTTATTTTTCCTGTTTGATAAGCATAATCTATAAAAGAATCAGGCTTAATTAAATTTATAGGGATATCGGTTTTTATTATATTTTGCGAAGTATATTCTATATTTTCAAAAGATCCGAAAATAATCGGCTTAATATATTCGGCTTCGTTTTCTATGAAATGCTTAACGGACTTAATTGCTATTTCCGGCCCTATTCCACCGGGGTCGCCCATAGTAATGCCTATAAAACGGCTCTCTTCATTCAATTTTAGTTCTACTTTTTTATGCTGCAATCAATATTTTAACGTAAGAATTTTTTCTTGCTTTTTTTAAAATTTTCCTTAAGTATTTATTCGTTCTATGCTTTTCAAGGATCGAAAATATTTCAGGCTTTACCTGTTTAAAAGTTCTAAACGCACCCATCTTTTTGCCTACCGATTTCAATACAGCATAACCGAATTTAGTCCTTATAACCGGACTTATCTGACCGACATGCAGCCTGAATGCAATATCGGAAAAATTGGGCGACAGTTTATTTTTATAAACATATCCTATCCTCCCGCCGTTTTTTTCGGAAGGGTCTTCGGAATATTCCCTTGCAAGTCCGGAAAAGCTTTTAGTTCCGGATATAGCATTTTCTCTTATTGCGGAAATCCTTTTGTATATTTCTTCCTTAGTTTTTTTATTTGCATTTTGAGGAACGGCTAAAAAAATCAGCTTTAGGTCAACCTGAGGCTCTCCTCTGAATTCTTCAATGTTTTTCCTGTAATACTCTATCAATTGATTTTTTGTTATTACCATTTTATTTCCAAAAACTTTCCTCAAAAGTTCTACTTCCATAAAATGATTTTTGACCTGTTTCAGATACGCTTTTTTACTTATTCCCTTTTTAGCTAAAAACTTAAAAAACTGCTTAACCGTAAAGTTATTAGCAAGAGCCACCGCCCTTACATAGGCTTTTAACTGTTTAGGCGCAATATAAATAGCGGCCTTTTCTTCTTCATGCCTGATTAACATTTTATTTATTAAAGCATTAAGCACAGCCTTGGTCTTAGACATAACCGCCGTGTCTTCCTGGGTAAAAATACCCTGCGACGCTTCGTTTTGCATCTGTTCGTACTGCTCGAAAGCCGGTCTGTCGAATTTTGCAAAATCGTATAGAGTTATCGGCGTTTTATTTACTACCGCTATTACCTGGTCTATTATTACGGCGTTTGCATTTTTTATTATTGCGGAAAATAAAACCGACGTTAAAACTGCGGATATTAAAATTATAAAAATCTTATTTTTTCTCATTTTTTTATTAATAAAACGGATATAATTCCGTAATTATTATTACTTATAAGCGAATACGGCATAAATTATATTTTATGCCGTATTCTGATTATCAAAATATTTTATTTTAGCGTTTATAATACTTTTAACCGTTTTTATTTTTTTGCAGCCGCTTTAGTTTGACCTGTCGATGCCTGAGGAACTGTAGAATTTGCAACCGGCAAATTTTTGTAAAAATATTTTATTTTAGCTTTCTTTCTCAAATTCCCTACAAAAGATTTTAAAATTTTAGACGCCTCTTTCTGTTTCATTATCATTATTATCTGATTTTTTAAAGACGAAAAAGGTTTAGGTTTGCCGGTAACTACGTTATTTAATTTTATAATGTCGTAATGGCTGCCGACCTTTACTATCTTCGATATGCCGCCGACCTTAGGAATGCTGAAAGCCGCATTGTTAAATGCGGGCGTAGTTTCCTGGAATTTTATCCAGCCGAGCATACCGCCGTTTTTAGCATTAGGCGCCATCGAATATTTTTGAGCTACCGCAGGAAAAGGTTTGCCGGAAGTAAGCATTTTATATGCTAACTGGGCTTTTTTCGGAGAATTTACCTGTATATAGCTTACGTTAATTTTAGAAGGCAGATTAAAAGAAAGATAATGCTTTTTATAATAAGCCTTGGCATCAGCCGTAGTAACTTTTACTTTATTTGCAACTTCTTTATGGAGCAAAAGCTGGACTAAAAGACCTTTTTTAAAATCAGAAATCTGCGTTTTATAAGATTTTGATTTATTTACTCCTTCTTTTAAAGCTTCGTTTACTAAAATCTGCCTGTCCACAAGACTTTTTAGCAGTCTCTTTTCGCCGGTCGGCGTTTCGAGATAAGATCTTAGTTCAGGCGGAAATTTAGACATTTCCTCTTGAAATTTTGCGGCTGTAATAGGTTTTCCGTTTACTTCCGCAATTACTTTAGAAGGTGCGGCGGTCTGCTTCTTTGCGCATCCGTAAAGACCCATCGATAATACTATCGAAAACAGGGCAATTAATAAAATAGAACCTTTAAGCTTTTTCATTTTCCCCTCTTGAACAAATAAAAGTTAAATTAAGTTAATTTAAAGCAAATACAATTATTAAATATTAACATAGCCGTATAATCGTTGCAAGATAATTTTAGCTTTCTCTATTTTATCCTGCTTAGAATCTAAATGTTTAAATCTTAGCCTCATTTTAAATTCGTCTATAAAATTAATTATATATTCAGACGAAGATTCTTTATCATTTATAAATTTTATCAGCCTTTCAAAAATGGACGCCGCCGAATTATGAAATTCCATAATAAACTCGGCATCTTTAATCTCTATAATGCTTACTTTGCAATTTTTCATATTAATTTTAAGTTCTGCAATTTTTAACAGATTTTTAACGGAATCTTCCATCCTGCCGAATCTATCTTCAAACTCCTTTTTTATATTTTCCACGTCGTTAATAGTTACGCAATTAGCCAGTTTTCTGTAAAAAGAGGTCTTTGTTTTTTCGTCTTCTATATAGCTTTTAGGAATATAAGCGGATAAATTAGTCTTAACTTCCGGATTAATCTGTGCAGGCAATATTACGCCGCGCATTTTTTCAATTTCTTCCTTCAACATCTGCATGCACATCTCAAGACCGACCGAGTTTATATGTCCTGATTGCGCTCCTCCCAAAATATTCCCCGCTCCCCTTATTTCCAAATCCGCCATGGCAAGTTTAAATCCCGAACTCAATTCGCTGTATTCTTTAACGGCGACTAGCCTTTTTAATTGTTCCGGGCTTATATTTTCAACGGGCGTTCCAGTAACGGCATAGCAATATGCCTGAATGTGCGATCTCCCGACCCTTCCCCTTAATTGATAAAGCTGGCTAAGCCCTAATTTTTCGGCATTATTTATAATAATCGTATTTACGTTAGGATTGTCCAATCCCGATTCTATTATGGCGGTCGAAAGCAGGACGTCGTATCCTTTATCGTGAAAAATATGCATAATATCCATAATTTTTTCAGGCTGTAACCTCCCGTGAACTACCCCTATTCTTATATCCGGCATAATTTTAGCAAGCCTGTCGCGAACGGAATCTAAATGGGATATCCTGTTATCGATAAAATAAACCTGTCCGCCTCTGCTTATTTCGTTAAATATCGCTTTCTTTATTATCTCTTCGTCGTAGTTTGCTATTTCCGTTATAACGTTTTTTCGACCGGAAGGAGGCGTGCTTATAATGCTTAAGTCCCTTATTCCCGACATAGACATATAAAGCGTCCTCGGAATAGGAGTTGCGCTCATCGCCAAAACGTCTATCGAATATCTTAATTTTTTTATTTTTTCTTTCTGCAGTGCGCCGAATTTTTGTTCTTCGTCGATAATCAGAAGACCTATATCCTTATATTCTATTTTTTCCGACAGCAATTTATGCGTCCCGATTATTATATCTATCTCTCCGCTTTTAATTCCTTTAACGATTTCTTTTTCTTCGTTCTTCTTGACGAATCTTGAGATATGGGCAATTTTTACGGGATACTTATCAAATCTTTTTTTAAAATTTTGATAATGCTGGTCTACTAAAATAGTAGTAGGAGCTATTAAGGCAACCTGCTTGCCGTCCATAGCCGCTTTGAAAGCCGCTCTAATAGCTACCTCGGTTTTGCCGAATCCGACGTCTCCGCATATCAGCCTGTCCATAGGTTTATTGCCCTGCATATCCCGTAAAACTTCTTTAATGGCTCTTGCCTGGTCTTCCGTTTCTTCAAATTCAAAATTTTCCTCGAATTCTCTATATTCTTCATCTTCCGGAGAAAATGCAAACCCCCTGTCCGTCATTCTTTTTGCGTAAAGAACTTTTAAATCTTCCGCAATTTCTTCAATTTTCTTTTTTGCTTTGGTCTTGGCTTTCTCCCATGATTTATTGCCGAGTCTGTTTAAAACCGGAGCATTATCTTCGGAAGAAGATATATACTTATGTAAAAGATAAATTTTTTCCGACGGAACGAATAGCTTATCTCCTCCTTCAAACATAAGGGTAAAATAATCGGACGATATGCCGTTGAGCGTAATATTTCTAATTTCGGTAAACTGTGCAATTCCGAACTCGTCGTGGACTACGTAATCTCCGGGATTCAGCTCTTCTATGCTTTTAAAATAATCTAATCCCGAAGTTTTTAACCGGCTTGAACTTTCGGAAACGATATCTAAATGTTCCCTGAAAAGTTCTTCCCCTTTAATTAAAAAAAGTTTATCTTTTTTAGATATAAAACCCGATGAAACGTTACCGTTAATAATTTTAAATAATCCGTTTTGTATTTCTTCTTCGCTTAATCCTATGGAAGCAAAAATATTTTTAAGCCTTTCCCTGTGAATTTCGTTTTTGGAAACGACGGTTACCTTGTATTCTTTATTTATAAGATTGAGGATTATTTTTCTTATTAGGGTTAGATTTAATTTGCCGTTTTCATATTTTAACTTTTCGGCAAAACGGCTATTTACAGATTTTATTTCCGAAAATTTTTCCCCTATGTTATTGCCGGTATCGTTTTTAATTCCGTAATATATCGAAGATTTTTTAATATTAAAATAATAAAATTTATTTAAATTATTTAAAATCCTATTAAAACTATTTTTATTATCCGTGCCGCGGTTTAAAAAATCTAAAAGTTCGGTTTCGGGTTCTTCTATGTATAAAACCGAATTCGGAACGGATTCGGATATATTTATAGTTTTAGGATAATAATTAGATTTTACGGGGAATACGGTAAATGCATCTATGCTTTTAATGCTTAACTGCGTATTGAGGTCAAAATACCGCAAATCTTCTACGGTTTCGTCAAAAAAATCGATCCTGACCGGATAAAGAGAATCTGCATTGCTTATGTCTATTATTTCCCCTCTTACGGCAAATTCGTTTTCGTTTTCTATAATATTCGTTCTTTCATAGCCGTACGAAGCGAGAGTTTCTATAAAAACGTCGCGCGAAAAGTTTGAACCTTTTTTTATATGGATAAACGAGTTAAGAAGGCTGTCCGGCTCCGGCACTTTAGAGAAAAAAGAAATAGGAGTCGTAACTACAGCGGCAGAGGCGGTTTGCCTTAAATCATACAAAAGGCTTACGGGGATTATTTCTTCGCAGAAAAATATTTTCTGCGAAGAAAAAAACGACAGGTTGCCGTACAAAGCTTTAGCGGAGGCGTAATTATCGCATAAAAAAATAAATATTCCTTTCTCTCTTTCTATGAACGAAGCAGCGTCTAAAGAAAAAGCGGCAAGCGTTTTTAAATCTAATGGTTCCAAATCTATTCCTTAAGATTTCACCTCTTTAATCGAAGCCTGAGCGGAGGAAATTATTGCAACCGGAACCCTGTAAGGCGAACAGCTGACATAATTAAGATTGATGCTGTGGCAAAATTCTATAGAGCTTGGGTCGCCTCCGTGTTCTCCGCATATGCCGAGTTTAATATCTTTTCTTGTTTCCTTGCCCTTCCGTACGGCAATTTTCATTAATTCGCCTACACCGCTTCTGTCTAACTCCATAAACGGATCTGTCTTAAGAATATTTTTATTAAGATAATCGGGTAAAAAAGAACCTATGTCGTCCCTTGAAAACCCGAAAGTAGTCTGTGTAAGATCGTTTGTACCGAACGAAAAAAATTCGGCCTCGCCCGCTATTTCGTCGGCTACCATACATGCTCTCGGAAGTTCTATCATAGTTCCGACTAAGTAGTCGAGTTTAGTGCCGTATTTATCCATAACTTCTGCAGCTTTTTTATCGACTAATTCCTTTAATAACCTTATCTCTTCATAAATCCCGACGACCGGAATCATAATTTCGGGAATAATCTTGTTGCCGTTTTTATAAAATTCGCATGCGGCTTCCATAATTGCCTGAACCTGCATTTCATATATTTCGGGATAACTTACTCCCAGACGGCAGCCTCTGTGACCAAGCATCGGGTTGACTTCGTGTAGGGAAGCCGTCTTTGCGCTGAGCCTCTCGTATGAAATACCCATAATTTCGGATAACTCTCTTATGTCTTTTTCCGTTTTCGGAAGAAATTCATGCAGCGGCGGGTCAAGAAGCCTTATGTTTACCGAGTAGCCTTTCATCTCTTCGTATAATTCTAGAAAGTCGGATTTTTGCATGGGGAGAAGTTTAGCAAGGGCTTTTTGTCTTTCCGCAACCGTTTCCGAAAGAATCATCTCTCTGACGGCTTTTATTCTGTCGCCTTTAAAGAACATATGCTCCGTCCTGCAAAGTCCGATACCTTCGGCACCGTAACTGCGCGCAACTTTTGCATCCTCGGGAGTATCCGCATTCGCCCTGACGTTTAGTTTTCTAAACTCGTCGGCATATTTCATTATCGTCCTGAAATCATCGTTTATTTCCGGCGTTATCATTTTAACGTTACCGTAATAAACTTCGCCGTTTGATCCGTTTAACGTAATAACCTCTCCTATTTTTATATTTCTGTTTCCGACCGTTATCTCTCCTTTCTTTTCGTTAATTTCCAGAACCGAACAGCCGGTAACGGCGCATTTTCCCATTCCTCTCGCAACTACGGCGGCGTGGGAAGTCATGCCTCCCCTTGCGGTAAGAATACCTTCGGCTACGCTCATTCCGTGTATATCTTCTGGAGAAGTCTCCATTCTTACCAATATTACTTTTTTACCCTTCTTAACCTCTTCTTCTGCTTCCTCTGCGGAAAACACTACTTCGCCGCTTGCCGCGCCGGGCGAAGCCGGAAGTCCTTTAGCGATAACGTCTTTTTTTGCGCTAAGATCTACCGCAGGATACATAAGCTGCGCTATAGAATAAGGATCTATTCTTAAAACAGCCGTTTTTTTATCTATCATACCTTCCTTGACCATGTCCACCGCAATTTTAACCGCTGCTTTCGCCGTCCTTTTTCCCGTCCTTACCTGAAGCATATAAAGCACGCCTTCCTGTATCGTAAACTCTAGGTCAAGCATATCTTTATAATGTTTTTCCAGAAGTCCGGCATATTCTAACAGGTCTTTATATACCGAAGGCATAGCTTTTTCAAGAGAAAAATCCTCAGGATTTTTTTTGGAAAATTCATTTACAGGCTGAGGCGTCCTTATTCCCGCCACGACGTCTTCGCCCTGCGCATTAATAAGATATTCGCCGTAAAAACCGTTTTCTCCGGTAGAAGGATTTCTGGTAAACGCTACTCCGGTTGCGGAAGTTTCTCCCATATTTCCGTAAACCATAGAAACTACGTTTACCGCGGTTCCCCAGTTTTCAGGTATTTTATTGAGCTTTCTGTATGTTATAGCTCTCGGTACGTTCCAAGATTCAAAAACGGCCGAAATACCCATCCATAACTGTTCTTCGGGGTCGTCTGGAAATTTTATTCCTTTTTCTTTTTCCACGACTTTTTTAAATTCCGATACCAGATAGCGAAGATCGGCTTCATTTAATTCGTTGTCGTTTTTAACCGATTTTTCTTTCTTTTTATTTGCTAAAATAGATTCCATAATTCCTGAATCTATCCCAAGAACGACGTTTGAAAACATCTGTATAAATCTTCTGTATGTATCGTATGCAAATCTTTCGTTGCCTGATTTTTCGATAAGGCCTCTAATGGTATCGTCGTTTAATCCAAGATTTAGAACCGTATCCATCATTCCTGGCATAGACACCCTTGCGCCGCTTCTTACCGAAACCAACAGCGGATTTTTAGCATCGCCGAATTTAGACCCCATTGCATCTTCCATCTTTTTTATATTTTCTTTTACCTCATTCTTTAATTCATCGGGATATTTTTTGCCGTGTTCATAAAAATACGTGCAGACTTCGGTGGTTATCGTAAAACCGGCAGGAACTCTTATGCCGAGGTTAGTCATCTCCGCCAGTCCGGCTCCTTTTCCGCCAAGTAAATTTTTCATGGAACCGTCGCCGTCCGCCTTTTTGTTGCCGAAAAAATAAACGAATTTACCCATAACGCCATCCTCCTAATAAATAAAAATATATTTATATATTATTTAAAACTAAAAAAATTATAAATCTAAACTTGAAAAATCGCAAAAAATTTTAAGCAGATTAAGTATATTATTTAATAATCCTATCCTAGAATTTTTAATTTCTTCCTGCTCGGCTAAAATCATGACGCCGTCGAAGAAAGCGTTTACCGGCATGACCAAGTTATGCATTTCGCTTAAAACCGTTTTAAAGTCGTTTTGCTTAAGAGGTAAGATTATGTCTTTGCTTACCTTTTGAAAAACTGAAATAAGCTGTTTTTCTTCATACAAAGTTAATTTTTCTTCATTAAAAACCGCTATATCGGAAAATTTGTAAGTAATATTGTTAATTCTCTTATATATCTGCGATAGTTCAAAAACCGCTTCATTTTCTTTATATTTTGAAAGAAAATCTATTTTAATAAACTCCGTATAAAAATTTTCACGAACCGAAGAATTTAATACGGCGGCTATTTCGTCGGATTTATAACCGGACGTAAGCATAAAATTCTTAAATCTCGTATCGGCAAAATTTATAAAAGCGTTTTTTAATTCTTCTTTATTTAATTTTCTATCATTAAAAAATTCTTTAAAATAAAAATCAAATGCCTTTATTAAATTAATCTTATATTTTTTATCTAAGATAATTTCTATTATGCCTATCATAGCCCTGCGCAGATAAAAAGGGTCGGATTCTCCGGAAGGAAGTTTTTTTAGCATCACGAAAGCAAAAACCGTATCCAGCTTGTCCGACAAAGCGCATAAAGCCGATAAATCGTTAGAGGGAAGTATTTTCTTTTTATCTCCGCCGGTTTTGAATGCAGGATAATAATGCTCTTCTATTGCGGTTGATATATGAAAGTTTTCTCCGGCCGCTTTAGCGTATATCCTGCCCATTATCCCCTGCATTTCAGGAAATTCATAAACTGCGTGGGTTGCAAGATCGAATTTTAACAAACCGGAAACCGTTTTAAAATCGGACAAAACTTCGCCGCCTAAATTAAGTTCCTCTCCTATAAAAAGCCCCAAATTTTTGATGCGTAAAGTCTTATCGAAATAGGTGCCTAAACCTTGATAAAAAATTATATTTTTAGTTTCTTCGACAAAATCTGCAGGCTTTTTTTTAGTATCTTCGTTGAAAAAAAATTCCGCGTCGGCAAGCCTTGCGCTAAGCACTCTGGAATAACCGGACTTTATATTTTTTTCTAACGATTCTTTAAACTCGTCGATAGGATTTACGTCGGCAATAGCAATAAAATTTGAAATTAATTTGCCGTTTTTTGAAAGCGGAAAAAAACGCTGATGTTTTTTCATAACGACCGAAAGCAGTTCTTGCGGAATAGAAAGAAATTTTTCGTCGAATCCGCATAATAAAGCATAAGGAGTTTCGGTCAGTCCCACTATTTCGTCTATAAAATCTTCGCCGTATTCGGGAATATCGGCGCCGGCCGTTTTCGATATATCTTTTAATGCAGATTCTATATAATCTTTTCTTTCGGTATTTTTTAGTATTATCCCGTTTGCGGATATTATATTAAAATAATCTTGAGCGCTATATATTTTTACCGGCCTCATTTTGTATGATAAAGGCGGTTTTAAGTAAGTGCGGTTAGAGGTTTTAATGCCGCCGAAATCAAACGCCGCTGTTTTTCCGTCGAATACCGACGTTATCCATAAAACAGGCCTTGGATAACGTATTTCCTTATCTAACCAGAACATAGTTTTTTTAAAGGGGATTTTCTTTATAAACAAAGGTATATTTTGTGCAAGCAGATCTTTTAAAAGCGCTCCTTTTATTTTCTTTTTGCATGCGGCGTAAACCCCCTTTTTTTGATTAACCGTATAGATTTTCTTATGGTCGGAAATTCCGGTTTTTTTCATAAACTGCAAAAGAGGCTCCGCCGGAACGCCCCCATGATACGAAATATTAACAGGAGGCCCTATTATTTCTATTTCCCTGTCCGGCGATTTTGCCGGCAGTTCTTTAATAAACAATACCGTGCGTCTTGGAGTAGCGTAAGTTTCGACATGCGGTTTTTCGGCGAGAAAAAGCTCGTCGGCGAGAAAATTTTCTACTATTTTTTTTAAAGCCGGCGGTATTTTCCTCACCTCTTCGTAAGGAAGCTCGCCCGAACCTATTTCGAGTAAATATTCGCTCAATTTGTAATAACCCGAATTATCATAAATTATTTTAAATTAGGCTTCATGTTTTTATTTTCTTCTTCTTTAGAATAAAATCCCGTATAAAGTTTTGCGCATCCTTCGGCAAGCGTCCTGACTCTCAATATATAATTCATTCTTTCGGATACGCTTATAAGCCCTCTTGCATCAAGCAAATTAAAGGCATGCGAACACTTCAGGCAATATTCGTAAGCAGGTTTAACTAATTCTTTCAGCCGAAAAGAAAGAAGTTTTTTCGATTCGGCTTCATATATATTGAATAAATTATAAAGCGCTTCTGCGCTTGAATATTCAAAATTATATTTGGAAAATTGGAATTCGTCGTCTTTATGTATATCGCCGTATTTAAAAGAACCGTTCCATTGCAGGTTAAAAACCGCGTCTTTATTTTGAAGGAACATGGCTATCCGCTCCAATCCGTAAGTAATTTCTATAGCCGGTTTGGAAAGTTCTATGCCTCCTATCTGCTGAAAATATGTAAACTGAGTAACTTCCATGCCGTCGAGCCAGACTTCCCATCCGAGACCCCATGCGCCGAGAGTAGGCGATTCCCAATCGTCTTCTACAAACCGGACGTCATGCATAATAGGGTTAATATCGACGCTCTTTAAACTGTCTAAATATATCTCCTGTATGTTATCGATATACGGCTGTATAATAACTTGGAACTGATAATATTTTCCCAATCTGTTGGGATTTTGACCGTACCTCCCGTCGGTAGGCCTTCTTGACGGCTGGACATAAGCGACTCTCCAGTCCATACAATCCAAGCACTTAAGAAACGTATAGGGCGCAAATGTAGCCGCTCCTACTTCTATATCGTATGGCTGCAGAATTACGCACCCAAAGTCCGACCAGAAGTTCTGCAGATTAAATATTAGCTGTTGAAATCCCGATGTTTTAATAGACTTCCCCTTTTTAAAGTAAAATTGAATTAAAATTATACTAAAGGGCTAACATATTTTCAATAGATTTTCTTGCCTTGATTCTAACGTCTTCAGGAATTTTAATAATATTCTTCATCTGAGCCAATGAATTAATAACATCGTCCAAATGCGTTTTTTTCATATTAGGACAGACTAAACCATTATTTGACGGAATAAATACTTTGCCGGGATTTTCTTTCTTCATTTTATACATTATGCCCCTTTCGGTTCCGATAATAAAATATTTTGCGGTTGATTCCCTGACAAATTTATACATGCCGGAAGTAGATGAAACATGGTCGGCAACATCGATAGTTTCGGGTGAAGATTCCGGATGGGCTACAAACACGGCTCCAGGATATTTTTGTTTAAGAACTTTGATATCTTCCGGCGTAGTTCTTTTATGCGGCGGACAGTAACCCGGCCAGTTTATAACTTCTTTGTCGGTAAACCTTTGAACGTAACTTCCTAAATTTTTATCGGGAACCATTATCGCTCTTTTAGAGCTTAACGAGTTAACGACTTTAACGGCGTTAGCCGACGTACAGCAAATATCGGAAACGGCTTTGCATTCCGCAGACGTGTTGACGTAAGCAACGACGGGGGCATCGGGATAATCTTTTTTTAAGTTAAGAATATCTTGCGCCGTTATCATGTCAACCATTGGACAGCCGGCATTTTCGTTTGGAAGAATGACGGTTTTTTCCGGATTCATAATAGCCGCGCTTTCCGCCATAAATCTTACGCCGCAAAAAACTATTATATCGGCATCGGTTTTATTAGCTTTTATAGAAAGTTCAAGCGAATCTCCTTGAAAATCGGCAATTTCTTGTATTTCGTCCCTCTGATAGTTATGGGCAAGCAATATTGCATTTTTTTTTCTTAAAAGTTCTTTTAAAAACTTTTGTTTGTATTTTACCGAGCCGGAATTTTCTTCTTTATTTTCGTCGTTATTATTCATATTTAACCTTATATAGCCGCGAATTAAAATTTAACGTTTATATATCTAAATTTAATCCTATTCGGCGTTTTATTTACATTAGTTTATTATTTAATACATTCCGTCATTATCGTCATCGAGATTTTTAACTTGTTTATAACATTATAACATAATATAATCTAAAGTTAAAAATCAATTTGTGGCGGGGACAGAATTGAATTCTGTCCCCGTGTTTAAAAAAGGAATTAAAATTATGGATTTAAAAACCGACAATTCGGCAATAGCCGACGAATCAAAATACAAATACAAAAGAATATTGACAGGAGACAGACCAACCGGGCCGCTTCACCTGGGACATTACGCAGGTTCTTTAAAAAACAGGATAATGCTTCAGGGTAAATACGAAACTTTTATTTTAATAGCGGACGTTCAGGCGCTGACGACTAATTTCGAACATCCCGAAAAACTTAAAGAGAATATCTTCCTTGTCGCTTTAGATTATCTTTCGGCGGGAATAGACCCGAAAATATCCACTATAGCGATACAGTCTATGATACCGGAAATTTCGGAACTGACGACTTTTTTTTCCATGCTTGTTTCGGTAAACCCCTTAAGGCATAATCCTACCATTAAAACCGAGGCTAAAGAAAGGGGCTACAAAGAATTAACTTACGGATTTCTCGGCTATCCGGTAAGCCAGACCGCAGATATCGCCGTTTTTAAAGCAGATTTGGTGCCGGTAGGCGTAGACCAGCTTCCGCATATAGAAATAGCAAGGAAAATAATAAGAAAATTTAACGAATTATATTCCGGCAAACTTGCAGAGCCTTCCGCACTTATCGGCGAATCCCCAAAACTCGTCGGACTAGACGGAAATTTAAAAATGAGCAAATCATACGGAAACGCGATAAATCTTTCGGACGATTTCGATTCCGTAAAAAATAAAATTAGATCGGCGCTAACGGACAAAAACAGAATTCACCCGACCGATAAAGGCAATCCCGATATATGCACTATATTCTCTTACCACAAGGCTTTTTCCGGCGGCGATTTAATTAAAGAAACGGAATATAACTGCAAAAACGGAAAAATAGGCTGCGTAAAGTGCAAGGAAAATCTGTTCGGAGTTCTTAAATCTTTATTGGAACCGATGAATGAGCGAAGAAATCATTATCTAAAAAACAAAGACGAAGTGTGGGATATACTGTTTGACGGAACTAAAAAATCCCGAATAATCGCATCCGAAACGATAAAAGAAGTTAAAAATTCAATGGAAATATTGTATAATAAATAAATATTCCTCAAAAAATTTTAAAAAATGGAGGTAATAAATATTATGGCAAACAAACTTTTTATTATGCTTCAAAACACTTCCCCTTCAAATCCCCATGCTCTTGGAGCGCCTTTTTTCCAGGCGGCGGCGGCGGCGGTAATGGATTACGAAGTAGAAATGGTGCTGACGGCGGATGCCGGACTTTTAATGAAAAAAGGCGTTGCGGAAAATCTCAGGGCAAAAGAGGGCAGTCCTAAATCGATATACGATTTTATTAAAGACGCCTATGATGCGGGAGTAGTTTTTAAAGTCTGCACTCCGGCATTAGAATTAAACGATTTCACCAAAGAAGATTTAATTGAAGAATGCAGCGGCGTAGTAGGCGGAGCATACGTAGTTCAAATGGTTATGGACGATAACGTAAAAACGCTTTCGTATTAATAACTATGGTGCCAGAATTGAATTCTGGCACCATCACAAAATGGAAAAGCCTTAACAGACGTCACAGATAAATTCTTCCGCCGCGGTTGCCGCAAGAGCGCCTTCGCCGACTGCGGTGGCAACCTGAAGCAGTTTCTTGGAATGGGCGTCGCCGGCGCAAAATACTCCGGGCATTGACGTCATAAGCGTGTAGGGATCCGTTTTTATAAAACCGTGTTCGTCTTTTTCGATGTTTTTAAGAAAAGATGTTTGAGGATTAATGCCGATAAAAATAAAAACTCCTTTAACCGGCACGGTTTTTCTTTCTTTGGTTTTAACGTTTTCGATAGTTATCGATTCTACGGTTTTGTTTCCGTTTATAGAAACGGAAACATGCTCTAGTTCCATAATCACATTATTTGCATTATGAAGTCTTTCCTGAATTATTTTTTCAGCCCTGAATTCCTTTCTTCTATGAATTAAAGTCACCGATTTAACGATTTTAGTCAAATAGTTAGCCTCTTTTAAAGCGGCGTCCCCGCCGCCGACTACGGCTATATCCTGGTCTTTAAAAAAAGGGCCGTCGCAGGTGGCGCAGTATGATACGCCTCTTCCGGTAAACTCTCTTTCGCCTGGTATATTAAGTCTTTTAGGCGATGCCCCTACCGTTATAATAACAGTTTTAGCCTGATAATTTTCGTTAACGCCCCTTAAAGTTTTATATTCGCCGTCGTCGATTATGTCTTTTATTTCGTCGTATATGATTTGCAAGCCCAATCCTTTAGCGTGTTCTTCAAATTTCTGCATTAACTCTACGCCTGAAAGAGACGGAAATCCCGGATAATTTTCTATATTGTCGGTAAGAGCTATCTGACCGCCTACTGCCATTTTTTCTATCAGAACAATGTTAAGGCGCGCTCTTAAGGCATATATAGCCGCCGATAGTCCGGCGGGACCGCCGCCGATTATAACTACGTCGTAAATCATCAGAAAATCCTCCTTTGTATTATAAATATTTATTTGGAAAAAGGCGTCAGATTAATTTTCCGCAATACACTTTATATATTAATTGACCTTAACAAAAGCGGAAAAAAAATCTGACACCTTTTTCTTTAAAACATTTTATTATAACTTAAACATTCTATCGGCAATTTTGGAAATATTATTTTTATAGTTGTTTTATTAAAAAATGATTAATATAATACATTAAATCATATTATATTTTTTAAATCAAATAACGAAAGGGTCATGAAAAAAACATTAAATCTGCTTCAGCTGACTTTTGCTTCGACAAGCGCCATCATCGGTTCCGGATGGCTTCTGGGCGTTTATGTAAGCGCAAAATATGCAGGCCCGGCATCTATATTGTCATGGTTTATCAGCGGATTTGCCGTTATGCTTATCGCTCTCGTTTACAGCGAACTCGGAGCGATGCTTCCTTCGGCGGGCAGTCTTGCAAGATACCCGAAATATACGCACGGCGCATTTCTTGGGTTTATAACAAGCTGGATACTCATTATAGCCGGCGCGGCCGTCAGCACCATAGAAACAGAAGCTACGGTTCAGTATCTTAACCGTTATATTCCTGGTCTATTCATAAATAACTCTCCTACGCAGTTAGGAATGTTGTTTTCATTTTTTATTCTTTTAATTTTCTTTATATTAAATTTTTTCGGCGCGAAAATTTTTGCAAAGACTAATACTTTCCTGACATACTTTAAAATTTTTATCGTATTAGCCGCTTCTATAGCGCTTATATATGTTTCCGTTAAAAACGGCAATATAAAAAATCTTCACGTATATAACTTAATGCCCTACGGATATGACGGCGTTATGAAGAGCGTATCGCTGGGCGGAGTTATATTTTCATACCTCGGTTTCAGGCAGGCCATAGATTTGTCCGGCGAAGCTAAAAACCCAGGAAGAGACGTTCCCATTGCTACAATTCTATCCGTAATAATAGGCATTATAATTTATACTTTGCTTGCATTCAGTTTTATTATATCCGTTCCTGCAGTTAAAAATAATAATTGGAATCTGCTTAATTTTTCTTCGCCTTTCGTAAATTTATTGAATTTATACGGACTTCCGGCATTCGCGATTATGGTAATGGTGGGCGCGGTTATATCGCCTTTTGCTACGGGTTTGGTATATATGGGAACGACTTCCAGAATTACTTTTGCAATGTCCAAGATGAAATTTTTGCCGGAAAGTTTTCATAAAAATTTCAATAAATACGGTACCGCCTATATCTCTTTACTTGTGACTTTTATCCTGTCGGCGTTATATCTTCTTCCGTTTCCGAGCTGGCAGTCTTTAGTGGGCGTAATTACGTCCGGAATGGTTTTTACTTACGTCCTCGGACCCATAGGGCTTATGACGTTCAGAAAGTTAGACGCCGAAAGAAAGCGCCCTTTTTATCTGCCTTTTGCAAATATTATTTCTTTATCGGCGTTTATAGTAGGCACCCTCATTATTTACTGGTCGACTTTTACCGTATTATGGAAATTGGGCATCGGAATATCGGCCGGAATTATACTGTTTATTATTACTAATTTTAACGGCATTAAAACAAAATTTAAACAGACAGTAATGCCAGGCTTATGGTTTCTTTTTTATATAGCCGCGCTTATAATTATATCTTTTTTCGGCAGTAATAATTTCGGCGGAGATAATGCCGTTAAATCCCCTTACGACTTAATAATAGTGATATTAACGGCAGTCTTATTTTACTTTATAGCAATCAATGCCTCCATAAAGAAAGAAGAAATGAAAATGATAATCGAGGAAGAGTTCATAGGGGAGGAGTTTGAAATATAATTTATTTATCGACTGAGCCGTTTTCACTCGGTTTATCGTTTTTGCTTTCTTTAACCGGTTTATCGCATCCGTGTTTCCAGTCGCAGTACGGCAGTCTGCTGGATAAACCGCATTTACAGTAATATAAAGGTCTTTCCTTTACTTTAGATTTTAATTTATTTAAATCGACTTTATCCACTTTTTTCATTTTTTAATCCTCATAATTAAAAGATAGCAAATTAAAGAAGAAGCAATTAGAATAGCAGGTATGAAACTGCGGTAGCTTTCATACAGCAACCCTGCTATGCTTCCTCCTATAAAACTTCCCGAAAATTGCAAAGTATTGTAAACCCCCATGGAAGTGCCCACAAAAGACTTATCCGATGAAGACGACACTAAAGAAGGCATTATAGGTTCGGTAATTGAAAAGCCGGTAAAAAACAAAATTCCGCCTATTATAATTACCGGCAGAGCATAACCTTTAGCATCGGAAAACATAAAAATGCTTGAAACAGCCATTAATAAAAAACTTAACTTCAATAGATGAACTTCATATCCCATATCGGCTTTTTTTGAAGCTTTCATCATGGCAAAAAGAGAAAATACTACCATAGGGATTAAAACCTTGTAATAATATCCCGTTCCTAATTCATGCTTGACTATTAAAGGCAGACCGAAAAAGAAAACGGTCATAAAGAAAGACAAAAGAAAACCCTGTAAGGAAAGATTTGCAAGCGTTTTGTTTTTGAAAACGGCGACGGCATCTTTAAAGGAAACTTCTATTTCTTTCAGCATTTCTTTACTCTTGGGTTCCTCCATCAGAACCATAATTAAAAGGGCGGAAATAATGCCGAATATGCCGGAAATATAGAATAAAAAAGGATAACCGAAGTAATAAGAAAGTAAAGGACCCATTACGATACCCACGACAAAACTTAATCCTATAGGGATACCCAGAAATGCCATAGCTTTTGTCCTGTCGCTCTCGGAAACGGTATCGGAAACCAATGCGAACGCCACGGAGCTTTCTGCGGCGACTCCTTGAAGAAACCTAAGCAGTATAAGTTCGTAAATATTATCGGAAAAACCTATTATAAAAGTAAATATGCCGAATAAAAGCATGCCGAAAAACAAAACGTTTTTTCTTCCTATTTTATCGGAAATATAACCGAACGGAATCTGAAAAATCGCCCTCGATAAGCCGTAAATACCGAATGCAATTCCGATTAAAATAAAACTTGACGTAAATTTTTCGGCGAACAGCACGAAAACCGGCAAAACAAGAAATACCGCAAGCATCCTTAAACCAACTACAGAACTCATAGCCGCAATAGTCTTTTTCTGCTTTTTGTTAAAAGCCATTCTGTATTCCCCTAATATGATTAAACTTTTTGACCGCAAATCGCTTATTTTCTAATACTCTGGATTCCCGCTTAGCATTTTAAATCACTTTCCCGCTCTTATCTGACGCGACTGATAGCTTCTTATAGCCCTTAAAAAATCTATTTCCCTGAACTCCGGCCAGTATGCATCGCAGAAATAAAACTCGGAATATGCGCTTTGCCAAAGCAGAAAACCGGACAATCTAATCTCGCCGCTGGTTCTTATAATTAAATCCGGGTCGGGAGAACCTTTTGCATAAAGATATTTGGATATATTTTCAACGGTAATAATATTAGACAGATAATCATAATCGTCGGTATAACCCGAAGAACATCGCCGGCTATTAGCGTTTTCTATGGACGGACTTTCATGCAAAATTCCTTTTTTATTTCCGCCTGAACCTTCGCATAGGCCGCTTGTTTTATTTATTATATAAATATTATCCGAAATAAAATTTATTATGGCGTCGCATATCTCCTGTCTTCCTCCGTATCCGACGGCTATATATAGTTTCAGGTTTGAATAATCTTTAGTTTTATTTTCGAGCCTGTCGATGACTTCTATTAAATCTTCGGATAGTAATTCTCTTTTGCCGATAACCGAAACTCTTATTTTATTATCGTTTATAAATTTTGAATTTATATAAGATTCGAGCTGCTCTTTAATGATATGCATTAAGCTGTCGATTTCGGAGCGGCTTCTTTTAAAATTATCCGTAGAAAATGCCCATACGGTAACGACTTTGATTTTTAAATCTAAACACCAGGAAAGAACTTCGTAAAGTTTATCGGCGCCTTTTCTATGCCCCCTGCTTGCATCTTCAAAACCGCATTTCTTAGCGTATCTCCGGTTGCCGTCCAATATTATTCCTATGTGCTGAGGGATTTTATTCTTTAATATCTGTCTTTCTAACTTTTTTTTATAGTAAAAATATGCTAATTTTTTTACGAACATTTTATTTATATGTTATAATCTTTTTAATTAATTTTAATTTTTAATATAACATATTTTGACTATTTTTTAAAATTATAGCATGTCTTATAAAGAAGTAAACGACACAGGTATTTTTTATATTTTTCATGAAGCGCCTATTAATAGAGATAAAAAAGCTCAAAACAGATGTATAGTTCTGATTCACGGCGCCGGCGGAAATCATCTTTCGATGCTTTCTATTTTTAACTATATAAAAAAAAACTTCGGCAAGACTTTTAATATTTTAGTCCCCGATTTACCGTTTCATTTCAGGTCTTTACCATCTGCCCCCGATTTTAACAATAATAAGAATAAGCTAAATTTTATAATGCCTGAAAACGACGGCATTTCTTTTTACGCAAAGTCTATAAATTCGATAGCCGAAGAACTTATGGAAAAGGACGCTAAAATAATCTTAATAGGCCATTCAATGGGAGCGCAGGTATGTTTAAAATATGCGGCTTTATTTCCGGAAAATACCGAAAAAATTATGCTGATAGCGGGATGCCACGATACGGGCATCAGCGACAGTTTCATCAGAAGCTTAGAAAATTCTTTCGACAGGACTATTATGCTTTTTTTAAAAGATGCTCTCGGTTCAAGGGATAAAAATATTTTAAAAAAAGCATTAGCCGATATAAAAAGAACTCCTGATACGGCAGTCGTTAACGACTTTAAATATTCTCAAGATTACGGTAAAATCCGAAACTATAAAAAAGACGTAAAATTTATTAACGAGAATTTTAAAAAAATACTTTTTTATTTTGTTTACTCTGAAAAAGACTTAATAATAAAACAAAAATGTATTCAAGATTTATCCAAAAAAATTATAAACTCCGTTATCAATAACATTCCGGCAAAAAATCATATAGATTTTTTATACGGAAATTATAGCATGGAAAAAGAAATCGATAAATTTTTATTGACATGAACGGCATTAAAATTATAAACTTAAAAATTGAACAAAAAAAATCCTGCCGTTTTATAAAAACGCAGTACCGGAATTGAATTCCGGTACTGCCACAAAATGGTTACAAAATGATTGGAGAGATAAGGTTAATAATGCGGACATTATGCGAAGATATTAAAGAATCGGATATAGGCAAAGAGTTTACGTTTAAAGGATGGGTAATGCACTACCGCGACCACGGCGGTTTGATTTTTATAGATTTGAGGGATTATTCGGGAATACTGCAGATAGTCTTCGACGAAAACATTGAAGGCGGGTCTTTTAAGACCGCAAAAAAGCTTAGGAACGAATATGTTATTGCCGTAAGCGGAACGGTAAGAAAAAGACCGGAAGGAACCGAAAACGATACTTTAAAAACCGGCAGTTTGGAACTTGCGGCTAAAACAGTCGAAATTCTTAATACCTGCGAAGTTTTGCCTTTTCAGATAGACGAAGAATCGGAAGTCAATGAGTTTACCAGGCTCAAATACAGATATTTAGATTTAAGAAGCAAAAGATTAAAAGATAATTTAATTTTTAGGTCTAAATTTACGCATCTCGTAAGAGAATTTCTTGACGGAAAAGGTTTTTTCGATATAGAAACGCCTTTTTTGACGAAAAGCACGCCTGAAGGTTCAAGGGATTTTCTTGTCCCTTCCAGATTAAACAACGGCAGGTTTTTTGCCCTTCCACAGTCGCCGCAATTATTCAAGCAGATTTTGATGGTCGGCGGATTTGAACGGTATTATCAAATAGTAAGATGCTTCAGGGACGAAGATTTAAGGGCCGACAGGCAGCCCGAATTCACCCAATTGGATATGGAAATGTCTTTTGTTGAAAACAAGGATGTTATTTCAATCACGGAAGAATTATTCGCTATGCTGTTCGATAAACTTTTAAATATTAAAATAGAACGTCCGTTTAAAGTTCTTGATTACGACGAAGCAATGGACAAGTACGGCAGCGACAAACCCGATACCAGATTTGAATTAATTATTTATAATTTAACGAATGTTTTTGAAAACTCCGCTTTAAACGTTTTTAAAGAAAATATTAAAAACGGAGGCGTTATTAAAGCGGTTTGCCTGCCTGACGGCGCAAATCTTCTTTCAAGAAAAGATATAGACGAACTTCTAAACACCGCAAAAGATTTTGGAGCTAAAGGTCTTGCATGGACTAAAGTTTCCGAAAATAATGCTTTAGAAGGTGGGATTTCTAAATTTATATCCGACGAAGAAAGAAATAATCTAATTAAGGTAACCGGAGCTAAAAACGGCGATATAATATTTTATCAGTCGGATTCAAAAAAAACTGCGGAAAACGTACTTGGAAGGCTGAGACTGCATCTGGCTAAAAAATATAATCTTATAAATAAAGACAGGTTGGATCTTTTATGGGTCGTCAATTTTCCTTTATTCGAATACTCCGAAGAGGAAAAAAAGATAGTTGCCGTTCATCATCCTTTTACTTCTCCGGCAGTTAAAGATATCGAAAAACTTGAAACAGACCCTTTATCCGTTAAATCGGACAGTTACGATCTCGTGCTTAACGGAGAAGAAATAGGCGGCGGAAGTATCAGGATACATAATTCTAAACTGCAGGAAACTATTTTTAAAATTCTTTCTATATCGCCGGAAGACGCTAAAATAAAATTCGGCTTTCTTTTAGATGCTCTGAGTTTCGGCGCTCCGCCTCACGGAGGCATTGCTTTTGGATTGGACAGAATATTAATGATACTGAGAAATGAAGAATCTATAAGGGACGTAATAGCTTTTCCGAAAACGCAGAAAGCATACTGCCCTCTTACGGACGCTCCTTCCGGCGTTAATACGATTCAGCTTAGAGAATTAGGAATAAAATTAAACGAAAATATAAAATAGAAAAAAACAGGGGGGCATTAAATTGGAAAAAAAATCTGGTTTTCCTCATCCGTACTTTGAATCTCATCCAAATTGGAAATGGTTTATACTTTCAACGGTTCTGGTAGGCGCAACAATGTCTGCTTTAGACGTGAGCATAGTCAACGTCGCTATGCCGACTATGGAAAAAGGCTTTCAAGTAAATATGGCGGTTATAGAATGGGTTGCAATGGCTTATATGCTGACTCTTACAGTTTTTTTACCTTTATTTGGAAGACTCGCCGATATGTTCGGAAGAACAAAGATGTATAATACCGGTTTCGTTGTTTTTACAGTCGGTTCGGCGCTTTGCGGCATTGCGCCTAATGCAAATTTTATTATTTTTTCCCGTGTTCTTCAGGCGGTAGGAGCAGGACTTCTTCAGGCTAATTCCGTTGCGATAATAACTCAGGCTTTTCCTTCTAACGAACTAGGCAAGGCTATAGGGCTTCAGGGTTCCGTTCAGGCTATCGCAATGTCTATAGGCCCTTTTGTAGGCGGTATGATTATTGCGGCTATAGGATGGCGCTGGATATTTTACGTTAACGTGCCGATTGGAATCGCAGGAACGTTTATGGCTTTATTTATCCTGCCGTCAAGCAAAGCTAATATGAAGAAAAAAGAAAAAATAGATTACTTTGGAATTTCTTTTTTTGCGGCCGGGCTTGCATTTCTTATCCTTGCAATCAACGAAGGAACGAAATTCGGCTGGTCGTCGCCTATAATAATTACTTACTTCGTTATTGCCGCAGTTTTACTGCCGCTTTTCGTTTACACGGAAATTAAAGTAGAACACCCGATGATAGACTTAAAACTTTTTAAAAAATGGGGGTTTTCGGCAGGGAACGTTACCGGATTGCTATCCTATTACGTCTTATTTGCCGTCCTCTTCCTTATGCCTTTTTATCTTGAAAATCTCCTTCATTACAGCGCCGCGGCAACAGGCTCCCTTTTAACGCCTATTCCTCTTTCTATGGCTATTATAGCCCCTTTTGCGGGAGCAATATCGGATAAGGTGGGTTCAAGAATAATGACTACTCTTGGTATGTTCGTATGCGCCCTGGCTACTCTTTTATTGTCGTTCTTAGGAAATTCAATAAATATATATATGCTTATTTTCGATTTTATAATACTAGGCATTGGAATGGGAATATTTACTCCGCCTAACAACAGCGCAATTATGCTTTCCGCGCCGCCCGAAAGACTCGGCGTAGCGGGAGGAATACTTAATATGATGAGAGCTTTAGGCTTAATATTCGGGGTTGCCTTTTCCGGACTTATAGTTTCATCGACAAAACTTAACTATGCAAAATCTCACGGTTTTGCCGTGCTTAAAGATATACCCGAAAAAATCGCCAATATAGGTTTCTTACACGGCTTTACGATCGTTATGTTTACGCTACTCGGCATTAACGTATTTGCGACCATAATGTCCGTAGCTAAGAAAAACGTAAAGATAACAAAAATCGAAGGTGCTGAACCCATCGACTTAATGTAATATTAATGCAATAATATTTATAAAATAAATTTCATGAGAATTTTTAGTAAAAGAAATAAACTCGCCGTCAAAAATAATGACGGCGAGTTTATTTCCGGCGTAGAATATATAATAAAAAGAACCTTAAACAACGGCATAAGCAATATATTCTTAGAAGACAATATTGCAAAGGCAATGCCCGAAATTCCGGCAGTTTCTCCTTTAAACGTCGAATATAATCTGGATTTTTTATGGACGGAGGTTTATTCTCTTTCCGTAACTAACCGCAGGACTTCGGTTTTTGCTTATGATATTTCATTTTTAAACTATGCGCATTTAGAAGAATATTTTATTAAAAATGAAGCGTTAACAGGCGGCACGGTACTGTTTCTTTTTAAAAAACAGGGGTTAAAAAAATTTTCTTTTGATTTCAAAAGCGTTTTTCCAGTTTATAATTATTATAAAGTTTCGAATTTTATCGATTATATTCCGTATTATTTTGAACTGTCGGAAAAACTAAAACTCCCCGTTATTATTTATCTTAACGATTCCGTAATGAACGAATATATTCTCGAAGAAAAAAAAGAATATACCGAAAGAACGGCATCAAGGCCCGATTTTACACTAAAAAATCTTACGGATGCATATTATAAAAGTACCGGTGAAGAAAAAGGGCTTATTCAAAATATACAATCCTTTAAAAATACAGGAAAACATATAGAATTTTTTAAAAAAAGCTACGAAAATTCAGCCGAAAATAACCTTATCTTTACAGACGCAAAAAATTTTCACCGCATAATAGAAAATAAAAAATTCTCTGAAAATTCCGATATTGTTTTATTTTATCTTCTTAATCCGATAAACTATTTTGAATTAAACGAAATTATAAAATCTTATAGCGGCGGTTTTTATAAGAATATATATATATTCGATTCATACTCGCTGTTAAATTCTAAGCTTATTAATGTAATTGAAAATAACAAAAACATAATTAAATATGAAAATTTATCGGTCGTAGAGTATAAAAACGACAGCGGCATAGAGTTGGGTTTTTGTTCCGACGATTTCGAGATTAAAGACTCAAAAACGCCTAAATCTTTTTGCGTCGGATGCAATCTGTTTTCTTTTTTAACGTATCTCGAAAAAAAAATAGGCAATTCCGAAAACGATGTTTTAATCGGAGAAACCGGATGCTTTTCTTTATTGCAATCCAGCGCTTTAAAATTTTCTTTTAACAATATAGCAATAAACGATAATCCTGTTTTTTTCTCCTATGCAATGAACTCGAAAGATTTAAACAAAAATTTTTATGTTTTTATTACTTCGTTAAAATTTTACGAAAATATAGATAAATTTCTTAAAATTTATAACGGAGCAAAAACAAACGGCAGAATCTTATTTATCGTGTATAAATCTATATTCGATTATGATTTTAATACGGAAAATTTAATTTTAAATCCTGCTTTAAAATCTATTAAAAAAAATATTATAAAAAAAAGCTTTCGATTCAAAGATTTAAATATAGCTCCCGATAGTATGCAGTTAATATTTATAGATAACGATTGTTTTAATAATGCAAAATCCGGACGAGATTTGAATTATAAATCGTGTCTTATCGTAAACAATAACGTTTGCAAAAAATTCGACTGCAAATTATGCTATCAAAAAACAAAATGTCCGGCTATAAAAATAGATATAAATAAAAATATATTTATAGAACCTGAAATTTGTAATTTCTGCAAATTATGTATCGATATATGTCCGCATAATGCAATTAAATCAAAAAAACGTAAAAAAATTAAAGTAAAAAAATCGTTAGAAAGTAAAATTAATTTATAAACTTTTTATGGAAAACATTAATTACAATCTTATACTAAACGGAGCGGACTTTAAAGAAATAAATTATCTGGGTAGATTTCTTTATTACTCTTTAAAAAATGAAAACTTCAACGTGTCTTTGCTTATCAAACCTGCGTCTAATATATCCAATTACAGTATGACATATGCGGTTATAAAGGTAGGTAAATTTGAATCGATAAGCTGCCTGAATAATATCGATGCGGTTATAAGTTTAGATTTTCAGTCGCTGTTAAACTACTATCCTTTTATCGGCAAAAATACGCTTTTGATTTCGGATTATTCTTCGTTTAACACATGCGATTTCTGGCTGACCGACAATGAAACGACTTCGCAAAAATTAAAAGAGAAGACGGAAAATATTTACAAAATACCGCTAAAAAACATAATCGACCAGGATTTGATGGGGAAAAATAGGGTAAGCTCATATATTGCCCTTATTGGAGCATTTATATCGAAAAGCAGTCTTTTAGATCTTGATTCAGTTTTGAGACAGACGGCTTTGTTTTCCGAAAACGACGCTTTAAAGAAAAATATGATTCAAACTATTCTAAAAGGTTACGATTATGTAGCCGAAAATCAATAAAATTAAGATTGAACGGAAATGCTTTCGTTTGAGGCAGTTTCGTTATAACATAAACCGCATAAACCGTAAAATTCTAATCCATAATTATTAATATAATAATTTTCTTTAAAATTTTCTTTTATCTTTGTTTCAAAAAATCCTTTAAAATCCGATTCGTCTATTTTAACGTCTGTTATTCTGCCGCATTTTTCGCATATAGCATGACCGTGGAGGGAAATATCTCCGTCATAATGCACCGAATTCTGCAAAGTTCTTATTTCTTTAACCTCATGTATAGACGACAAAAGAGAAAGATTTTTATAAACTGTATTTAACGAAATCATGGGGTAAGATTTTCTAAGTTTATCGTATACGTCTACCGCCGAAGGATGACTTTTCGATTCCGAGACTATTTTAATAATTTCGAGCCTTTGAGGGGTTAGACTGTAACCCATTTTTTTTATTTTAGAAACTATATAGTTTAAACGTAAATTAACTTGATGTTTCATTTTAAATCCCCAAAAATTATTTATATAGTATTAATTATTATATAATATAAAAAAAATGTCAAACATTTTCCGGTTTTATTTTAAAATCTTTTATACTGTCGTAAAAAGCTTCCAATCTTGTAACATAACCGGCATCGGCATTATGCTCGTCTATTTCTATTTCAAGATAAGGTTTATGTTTCATATATTCAGCAAAGAAGGTTTTTATGAAAGAGTCGGGTCCGCATGCGTAATTAGTAATATAAACGGCATTTAACCTATCGTCGTCCATTACGATTTTAGCAGCCGACAAAATTTTATGTCCCGAATGCCAGAACATGTTATCGTGTTCTTCGTAAATAGAAACTCCTCCTATATCGAGAAAATCCATAGGTATAACAGTTTTGCCGAGAGAAGCAATTTTATTGGATATCGAAAGATTAATTCCTTCGTCCTGAGTATTATAAGGCCTTCCTATTAATACCGTAACATCGTCGTAATTTTCCAACACTTCCCTGCCTTTAGTTTTTAATCTTTCATAAAATAGTTTCTGCTTATTAAGCGCTTTGTCGAAAGCAGCAATAATTTTATTTTTCGATATCCTGAATTTTTTAAGATTTTTTAAAAAATGGCCGATCGTTAGGTCGTAATCATGTTTAACGCCGAACAATCTTACTTCCGGCGAAATAACATGTATTTTGTTAAGCTCTAGAAGAGATTTTACTATATAAGGAATACCCTGAATATAAGGGCATTGAAAGGTATTTTCTTGAAAATCATGATTTTTTTCCCTGTTAACTAATGCCGGCATAAAAACCGCATCTACTTTTTTATCTATAAGATTATTTACGTGGCCGGCCGCTACTTTTACCGGAAAACACGTATCCGTCACCGAAAGCATGTTAGACGAATTTATTATATTTCTATTTGTTTCCGCAGATAAAATAACGTTAAAACCTAACCTGCTAAAAAATTCGTTATAAAAAGGAAAAAGGTCGTAGGTTTCGAGACAGAAAGGAATACCTATGCGCGGTTTAGAATAGTCGGATTCGTTAGAGTCGGAATATCCTTCTAACAAGAGTTCCTTTCTATACTTAAAAAAATTATCTCCTTTTTTCGTTTTGGCTTTATCTATTTCAAATATGTCGCATCTTGCTCCATAATAATGAGGAAGTTCATTTTCAACCGCTACTTTATTAACGTCGCATAAATTAGAACATTTTAAACATTCAAAAGATTCCTGCGTATATTTTCTGTTTCTTAAATCGAAACCGACGAACTTAGACTCGGAAATATTGGTAAAAGCTATTAAGGCGCTGCCTATGGCTCCCGTTACTTCGTTATGCCGCGGAACTATAATTTTTTTTCCTAAAAGCGTTTCAAAAGCGCTTACTACTGCTTTATTTAAAGCTACGCCTCCTTGAAAAAGTATGTGTTCGCCTACAGGTTTTCCAAGAACTACTTTATTTAAATAATTCTCGACTATAGAATAAGCTAATCCGGCTATAAGCTGGTCTTTATTTGCCCCTTTCTGCTGATGCGAAACAAGGTCGGATTCCATAAATACGGTGCATCTGTCGCCGAGATTGCAAGAACTTTCGGCGTTAAAGGCTTTATCCGAAAATTCTTTTATAATATCGATATTAAGTTTTAAAGCCTGTTCTTCAAGGAATGAACCGGTGCCTGCCGCGCATGCTTTATTCATTTCAAAATCCACTACTACGCCGTCTTGAATCCTGATATATTTTGAATCCTGTCCGCCTATTTCAAAAACTGTATCGACGTCTTTGTCTATAAATATAGACGCCGCGGCCTGTGCCGTTATTTCATTTTTTACGATGTCGGCGCCTACGTAATCGGCTATTAAATAGCGTCCGGAGCCGGTCGTACACACCCCTTTTACCGTAACTTCTATATTGAAATTTTGTAATTCAAGATAAATTTCGTAAAGAGTGTCTCTTACTATTTCAATTGGTTTGCCGTTTGTTTTTTTGTATTTTTTAACTAACAGATTTTTATTTTCGTCTAATAAAACTACGTTGGTTGAAACGGAACCGGTATCTATGCCTATATAAACCGGAATATTGAGACCGGAAAGAGATTTAAGGGAAGTTAAACTATCCATTTCCGCATTATTAAACTTTTCATCCGCAAATTGCATGGATTTCAATCTTTCCCTATATCTGCCGGAAGATTTGTCTTTTTCTATAAATTCCCTTAGAGGTTCCAAGCCGTTAAATTTAAAATCTTTTTCGTCACGCGAAATTATAGCTATGCCTATAGCCGGCATAACGGTATGATGCTCCGGTATTATAAGTTCGCCTTCTTTAAGCCCGAGAATATCTTTAAAGGCTCTTATCATACCTTTATTAAATGCAACTCCGCCTTGAAATATGACAGGCTTATCAAATTTTTTGCCCTTAGCTACAGTTCCTATAAAAGTTCTTGCGACCGCATAACAGAGTCCGGCGACAATATCGGATATGGGCGTAGAAACCTGCTGAAGATGTATCATATCGGATTTTGCGAAAACCGTACATCTTCCCGCAATCTTAGCCGGATTTTTAGACTCCAATGCCATATTGCCGAATTCGTTTTCTATACTTATATGAAGTCTTTCCGCCTGCTGGTCGAGAAAAGAACCGGTGCCTGCCGCGCATAAATCGTTTAAGCCGAAGTCTTCCAAAAATATCTGTCCGGTTTCTTCGTTTTTCCTGAGCATTAAAAATTTAGAGTCCTGCCCTCCAATTTCTATTACGGTTTTAACGTCCGGATAAAAATATTTTACTGCTTCCGTCTGCGCTACTAATTCGTTTATGTTCGGAATGCCTAAAACTTCGCCCAGAGTGCGCGAACCGGAACCGGTAGCCCCTATTCCGGCGAAAAGGTTTTCAGGATATTCGTCGAATATTTTTTTTAAAACGTTATAAGAAGTTTTTATGGATTCCCCGTTAGACCTTACGTAGTCTTTCTTTATAAGATTAAGGTTATCGTCTAAAATTGCAAATTTAACGGTAGTAGAACCTATATCTATACCAAGATAAAACTTTTCTTTCATATTCTTTTCCATTTACCGCCTTCTTCGAATATTTCTTTTTTCCATATAGGAACCGTCTCTTTTATGGCGTCTATTAAAAATTTTGAAGCCAGATAAGAATCTTCCCTGTGCGGACTTGAAACGCCTATGGAGATGGATATTTCTCCGATTTCCATTTTTCCGGTTCTGTGTACGATACAAACTTTTAATATATTATATTTGTTAAATGCTTCTTTTATCAACTTTTTGATTTCTTTAACCGCCATTTCTTCATAAGCTTCATAGTAAAGATACTCTACCGGTTTTCCGTCTTCATTATCTCTTACCGTTCCGTTAAATAAAAGAACCGAACCTGCGGACGAATCGGAAACAAAATCGAGAACTTCATTGCAGTTTATTCTTTCAGCCGTTATTTTAATATTAAAAGCGGCATCCGCAATAGAATAAAAAGAGGAAACTCCGCCGCTTACCGGCATAATAACCGTGATTTCGTCTCCTTCCGACAATTTTTTTCCGGCGTCGGCATATTCCTGATTAACGGCATACTTAGATACTTTAAGAATATTTTTTATGTCGGGATAACTTGTTTCCATTATTGAAATAATATCTTTTACCGATGAACCTTCTTTTACGGTAAAATCTAATAAATTTTTCCCTATTAATTCTTTTAAAGCGGCAAATAATCTTACTTTTATATTTATCATATATATTATTTTAAGGTTGTTATTTTAAGAAAGGTGTTTTGAAATTTCATAATAAAGATGTCCCATTTCTTTAAGGATTATATTATTCATAGCAAGCGTTACGGCATTAATAGAACCGGGAACGGAAAAAATTACCTTTCCGTTGTATATTCCTGCGGAAGCGCGGGACATTATTGCGGAGGTACCTATTTCGTTATAGCTTAAACTCCTGAACAGCTCCCCAAAACCGTATAATTCTTTATCGTATATATTTTTTAATGTTTCGTAAGTTATGTCTTTGTAAGAAACGCCGGTTCCGCCGTTTATAATAACAGAATCGATTTTCGGCTTATGTTCCGCACCGCAAACCTTGACGATTAAGCTCTCAAGTAAATCTTCGTCGTCTTTTATTAAAGCGTAGCCCGATACTTCATGTCCTGCCGACGCAAGCGCTTTTTTTATATAATCTCCGCTTTCGTCTTCGCTTTCTTTTCTTGAGTCGCTCAGCGTTATAATATAAACGTTAAGCGGCTTGTTAGCGTTAATATTTTTTTTATGCTCGATATGCCCCATATTACATAAATTTTAAACTAATAAGCGAAAAATGTCAATTTTCTTATACCTGCATCGAAAAAAGACGTCAAATTAATTTTATGCAACATCTTTTATCGTTAATTGTTTCTTTTCGTGTGCATAAAATAAAATCTGACACCTTTTTCTTTATTTTTCTTTATAAAACAAAAGCACCGAAAATACTGAAGCTTCAATGTATTTTCGGCGCTTGTTTGCTTATTTAGACAGCTAATTTTATTTATTAAGCGGTATCAATTAATACATTCCGCCCATTCCGCCGCCGGGCATTCCGCCGGGCATTCCTGCAGCAGGTTTCTCTTCGGGTTTGTCGGCTATCATGGCTTCCGTAGTCAACATAAGCGACGAAACGCTTGCGGCATTCTGAAGCGCGGTCCTTTCGACTTTCGTCGGGTCTATAATACCGGCTTTAATAAGGTCTTCGTATTTATCGGCCGCGGCGTTATATCCGAAAGACGCTCCGTCGTTGCTCAGAACCTTGTCTATAACTATAGAACCTTCAACTCCTGCATTTTCTGCAATCATCCTTAAGGGCTCCTGAACGGCTCTTTTAATTATTTTAATGCCGGATTCTTCGTCGTGATTAGCTCCCTTGAGTTTATCTATGGCTTTAGCCGCCCTTAACAGCGCAACGCCGCCTCCGGGAACTATTCCTTCTTCTACCGCCGCTCTCGTAGCATGTAAAGCATCTTCGACTCTGGCTTTCTTTTCTTTCATCTCTGTTTCGGTAGCCGCGCCTACGTTAATCACGGCAACTCCGCCGATTAATTTTGCAAGTCTTTCCTGAAGTTTTTCTTTATCGTAATCCGAGGTAGATTCTTCAATCTGCGCTCTAATTTGTTTGACTCTTTTTTCTATATCGGCTTTAGAACCTGAGCCGTCCACTACCGTCGTATTGTCTTTATCTACCGTAATCCTCTTCGCCTGTCCGAGATCCTTAAGAGTAATAGATTCGAGTTTAACGCCTATATCTTCGGAAATTACCTGACCGCCGGTCAATACCGCTATGTCTTCGAGCATAGCTTTTCTTCTGTCGCCAAAGCCCGGGGCTTTAACGGCACAGCAGTTTAAAGTGCCTCTTAATTTATTAACGACAAGCGTAGCAAGAGCTTCTCCTTCTACTTCTTCGGCTATTATAATAAACGGACGGCCGGACTTTGCAATCTGCTCAAGAATCGGCAATAAATCTTTCATTGCGGAGATTTTCTTTTCGTTAATCAAAACATACGGATTGTCGAGAACGCATTCCATTCTTTCCGAGTCGGTTACAAAATAAGGAGATAAATAACCCCTGTCAAACTGCATTCCTTCGACTACTTCAAGGGTGGTCTCCATGCTTTTTGCTTCTTCTACGGTTATAACGCCTTCTTTGCCTACTTTATCCATAGCTTCGGCAATAATAGAACCGATAGTTTCGTCATTGTTTGCCGATATCGTGCCTACCTGAGCTATTTCTTTTTGATCCTGTATCGGTTTCGATATCTTTTTAAGTTCTTTTACGATTTCTTCTACGGCTTTGTCTATTCCTCTTTTAACATAAATGGGGCTGGCTCCTGCGGTAACGTATTTAACGCCTTCTTTATATATAGCCTGAGCTAAAACTGTTGCGGTAGTCGTTCCGTCACCGGCTGTATCCGATGTTTTAGAAGCTACTTCTTTTACCATCTGGGCGCCCATATTTTGGAACTTATCGGACAATTCTATTTCTTTTGCTACCGTAACGCCGTCTTTCGTAATTGTAGGCGAACCGAAAGATTTTTCAATTACTACGTTTCTTCCTTTGGGTCCAAGCGTAACTTTAACGGCATCTGCAAGCGCATTGACGCCGGTAAGAATTTCGGCTCTGGCTTCCGCTGAAAATTTTAATTCTTTTGCCATAATTATTTTACTCCTTTAAATTTGAATTTAAATTATTAAATTTTAAAATTTCTTATTTTTCTACTATAGCCAAGATGTCGTCTTCTTTCATAATAAGATATTCCTTATCGTCAATTTTTACGTCGTTTCCTGAATATTTTGCAAATAAAACGATATCGCCTACTTTAACGTCCATCGGGATTTTTTTCCCGTCTTCTAAAATTCTGCCGTTTCCCGCAGCGACGACTTTGCCCTGCATAGGCTTTTCTTTCGCAGAATCAGGAATAAATAATCCTCCCTTAGTTTTTTCTTCTTCCTGAAGTCTTTCTACTAAGACTCTGTCTTGCAATGGTTTAACTTTCATAAACTTCTTCTCCTTATTTAAATTTAATTTAATTCATAAACAAAATTAAAATTTTTAGCACTTATTAGCTTTGAGTGCTAACCTTTTTAATATACACTTATGCTTTTAAAAAAACAATATCATAAATCTTTAACTATTTTGTAATTAATTTAAGATATTTTATATTGACAGATAAATAATCGATATTTTCTTTATATTTTTCGATTATTTGTAATTTTATTACGTTTTACTTATATTTTCAATTTTATTTTTTTATTTTATCGTCAATTTAAAAGTGATATAATTGAATTAAATGGAAAAATATATTCTCGAAATAAACGGCTTAACAAAAAACTTTAATCGCTTAAAGGTCTTAAGCGAAGTTAGTTTTAAAATTAAATACGGTGATTTTTTTGGATTAATAGGTCCCAACGGCGCAGGAAAATCCACTCTTTTAAAAATTTTATACGGAATAGTAATTCCTGATTCCGGAAATATTTCTATTAACGGATTGGATCTTTTATATAATTATAAAAAAATTAAATATTCTTTAGGAATAGTCCCGCAGGAAGATAATTTAGACGAAGATCTGTCCGTTAACGATAATCTGACCGTATATTCAAAATATTTCGGAATTACCGGCGTCGAATCCCGCAGGCGTGCAAACGAACTTCTCAATTTTTTCGATATGGGCGAAAAAAAATATTCCAAGGTTTCGGAACTTTCCGGCGGATTGAAAAGAAGGCTTATGATAGCCAGAGCATTAATCAACAATCCGTCCTTAATTATATTAGACGAGCCTACAAGCGGATTAGATCCCGAATACAGGCAAAATATATGGGAAAAACTCAAGGCGTTAAACAGGAACGGAGTTACTATTCTTATGTCCACGCATTATATGGAAGAAGCGGAACGGCTTTTTAAAAACATTATAATATTAAATCACGGCAATATCGTTTTTAACGGCGCTATTAGCGAAATTACCCTTAATAAAAAATCTTTGGAAGAAATTTTTCTCGACATCGCAAAACACTAAATTCATCATTAACAAACAGCAGGGACAGAATTTAACTCTGTCCCTGCCACAAAATGGTTATAAATGGAACTTTTAAAAAAAGTAAACAAAACAAATTCAAATTTAAGCAAAAGTTTATTTACCGTTTTTTACCGTAACTATTTAGTATGGCTAAAATATTACAAACCCGGCATAATAGGAGATATTCTTGAGCCGCTTTTATATCTTGCCGCTTTAGGATTTGGAATAGGCAGATTTATCCATAATATAAACGGAATATCTTACGTTAAATATATAGTTCCGGGAATAATTGCCTCTTCTTCAATGTATGCGGCGGCATTCGAATCGACTTTCGGCGCATATACGAGAATGGTTACGAACGGGATTTATCAGGCAATTTTACTTACCCCCATAGGCATAGAAGACATAGTTTCCGGCGAGATTCTTTGGGGAACGGCAAAAGCTTTTATGAGCGGAACCGCCGTATTGATAATCGGAGCGGTTTTCGGGTGGATAATATCGCCTGCGGCTCTTATTATCCCTATTGTCATCGTTCTAAACGGGATATTGTTTTCTTCGTTATCGCTGTTAATAACATCATTTTCGCCGTCGTACGACTTTTTTTCCTATTATTTTACTATAGCAATATCTACTATGTTTTTATTCTCCGGCGTATTTTATCCTGTTTCTTCCCTACCTTATTTAATCAGATATTTCGTTTATATTATGCCTCTATATTACACCGTAAGTATAATGAGAATGCTTGACGAAGGCAAAATTAATCCGGTTTTGTTATTTTCCTATTTGTCGATAATTATATTATTTGCGCTTATATTTTTTTATGCATCGGTTTATTTTATAAAAAAAAGAGTTATAAAATAAATTTTAAAGTTTCGGCAGGGTTATGCCGACCTGAGACTGGTATTTGCCTTTTTTGTCTTTATAGGAAACCCTAGGCTCTTCGCCTTCAAAAAAAAGAACCTGGGCAATACCTTCATTGGCGTAAATTTTAGCGGGAAGCGGGGTGGTATTAGATATTTCCAAGGTAACGTATCCTTCCCATTCCGGTTCAAACGGTGTAACGTTAACTACTATACCGCATCTGGCATATGTAGATTTGCCGAGGCATATGGTGACCACGTTTCTTGGTATTTTAAAATATTCAACCGATCTGCCGAGCGCAAAAGAATTAGGCGGAACTATGCAGACGTCCGATACTAGGTCTATAAAAGACTTCGAATCGAAGTTTTTAGGATCGACTACCGTATTATTGATATTAGTAAATATTTTAAATTCGTTTGATATACGCAAATCATAACCGAAGGAAGAAACGCCGTAAGATATAACTCCGTTTCTTACTTGTGAACTTTCAAAAGGGCTTATCATCCCTTCTTTAGCTTTTTCTTCGATCCATTTGTCGTTTTTAATCATATATTAAAATATTTTTTATAAATTATTAATGTTAATTTATAAATTAAAGTTTAAAATAAAATCGGTTATTTCGTCCGGATCATCCATGATTTTAATTATATCAAAATCTTTTGAGGAAATATAAGATTTTTTTAAAGTATTGCTTTTAATCCAGTCTATTAATCCTTTCCAATAGTCAGAGCCGTATAAAATTACCGGAAAAGGTTTTGTTTTACCGGTCTGAATCAATTCTACGGTTTCAAAAAGTTCGTCTAAAGTTCCGAAACCTCCGGGCATCATAATATATGCGGAAGCATATCTTACAAGCATAACTTTTCTTACGAAAAAATATTTAAACTCTAAAGTTACGTCGGCAAATTTGTTAAGGGTCTGTTCATGCGGAAGTTTAATATTTAATCCTACCGAACTCACGTTTAAACCGTGCTGTTCCTTGGCTTCCCTGCATCCCCTGTTTGCGGCTTCCATTACTCCCGGACCTCCGCCTGAAATTATGGAAAAACCCCTTAAAGCTAATTTATGAGCCAATTCTTTAGTTTGTAAATATACTTCTTCATTTTCCTTTACTCTTGCGCTTCCGTATATAGTTACCGCCGGACATATCGCAGGCAGCATATCGAACCCGTCCACAAATTCGCCTATAATTTTAAAAAGCCGCCAAGGTTCCGTATGGTCAAACGAATTAAGTTCGTATCTTTTTATGTCTTCTTTTTTAATCGGCATGGTTTATTTTAAAAAATTTTACAGCAAAAAAGCAGAGGTAAGACATTAAAATATTATAATTTATAATTTAATAGCCTCCCCTCTGCTTTTAAATAAGATTAAATTTGATTACTTTGCCGCATTAAAATTTCCAGTCTTTTTTATCGGGATGAGCCTTCATTGCCTTAGCTTTCAACTCATCTTTAGACTCTTTATGGTTGTCGTCCGGAATACAACAATCTACCGGACATACAGACGCACACTGCTGGGTATCGAAATACCCGTAACATTCCGTGCAAAGGCTGGGATCTATAACATATATATCACCCTCGGAAATAGCATTATTTGGACATTCGGGAACGCAAACCCCGCATGCGATACATTCATCGGTAATTACAAAAGCCATAAAAACCTCCTTAATTTTTTTTAATTTATTTTTATTTTTACTGCTAAAAACGACTAAATAAAGTTTAATTAAGTTAATGAATTTGATTAACTTAAACGATCTCCGGCTCCTTTAAAGGCTTTCAATCCCAAATATGAAGAATTAGAACCGAGTTCTTCTTCTATTTGTAAAAGCCTGTTGTATTTTGCGACTCTTTCTGAACGCGCCGGTGCGCCGGTTTTAATTAATCCAGAATTAACGGCAACCGCAAGATCCGAAATAAACGTATCTTCAGTCTCTCCCGACCTGTGGGAAATAACGGCCGTCATATTGTTTTTCTGAGTTAATTCTATGGCATCCAACGTCTGAGACAGCGAACCTATCTGGTTTAATTTAACCAGAACGGAATTTATGGAATGAGAGTCTATAGCTTTTTTAATGCGGATAGGATTCGTCACGGTCAGGTCGTCGCCGACTATCTGAACTTTATTTCCAATTTCCTTTAATAACATTGAAAAGCCGTTAAAATCATCCTGTGCCATACCGTCTTCTATGGATATAATCGGAAATTTTTCCACGTAACCGGCATACATAGCTACCATTTCATCAGATTCCAATACGGTTTTTTTACCCGCCTCTTTAAGAACGTATTTTCCGTTATCGTAAAATTCGCTTGCCGCCGGATCAAGGGCAATAAATATATCTTTACCCGGTTGATATCTTGCTTTTTCTATAGCCTCCATTATGAGCGTTATTGCTTCCATATTATTCTGAAGATGAGGCGCAAAACCGCCTTCGTCGCCCACCGAAGTAGGCATTTTTTTCTCGTCTAAAACCTTCTTGAGTTTTTGGTAAACTTCTACACCCATTCGCAACGCCTCTTCGAAAGATTTGGCGCCGGCGGGTACTATCATAAATTCCTGAAAGTCAAGTAAATTATTCGCGTGTTTTCCGCCGTTCAAAATATTCATCATCGGAACCGGCATTACATGAGCGTTAACTCCGCCTAAATAACGATAAAGGGGTATCTCCAATTCATTCGCCGAAGCGGCGGCAGACGCAAGCGACACCGCTAAAATAGCATTTGCGCCAAGATTAGATTTATTTTGGGTGCCGTCGAGATTTATCATGATGTCGTCTATAAGCCTCTGCGAATAACTTTCGATTCCGTTAAGAGATTTTGCTATTATATCGTTAATTCCCTCTACCGCGGAATGAACTGATTTTCCGTCGAAAAGCGAGTTATCGTTGTCTCTTTTTTCGTAAGCTTCATATTCGCCGGTGGAAGCGCCGGACGGCACGCAGGCTGAACCGCTTACTCCGCTCTCCAAAGAAACTTTTACGCTTATAGTCGGATTTCCTCTGGAATCCAAAATTTGTCTTCCTTTAATATCTACTATTTCGCTCATATTGCAACGTCCCCTAAAAGTTAATTAAATTCAATTATTAGATTAATTTTTAAAAAATCTTAAACATTATACCACTTTTTTTATGTTTTAAAAATATTTTCTTTTATTTTTTTATAGCCTATAAAGCGTTTATTTCTTTAATCGTTTGATTTATAAGGTAATCCGTCAACTTTTCGTCTTTACTCTCTGCGTAAATTCTTAGAACAGGTTCCGTTCCGGAAGGGCGTATCAGCAGCCATGATCCGTCGTTATATTCAAATTTAAATCCGTCCTTAAAATTAAGATTAGTAATTTTATTCTTAAAAGGCAGGCTGAAATCTTCCGCTTTAAGTTTTTCAATAAGAATTAGTTTTTTCGTATCGTTTATTTTGATATCGACGCGTTTATATATATACGGATAATTTTCTCCAAAAATATCGTTTAATAGTTCGTTTAAGTTCTTTTGCTTAACAACCATAATTTTTAAAAGCATCAATGCATTAAATATACCGTCTCTTTCCGGCAAATGCGAAGCGATTCCTATGCCGCCCGACTCTTCTCCGCCTATAAATACGTCGCTGCCGTCTTTTATCATAAGCTCGGCTATATTTTTAAAACCTATAGGCGTTTCATACAGCTTAATTCCGTTTTTACCGCAAATATCGCCGATAGATTTAGATACCGAAACGGTCTTGACTACGCTTCCGGAAAAACCTTCTTCTATAAGATAATTTAAAATTATAGTAAAAATTTTATGCGAATCGATAAAATTTCCCCTGTCGTCCACCGCCCCAATTCTGTCTGCATCCCCATCCGTAGCGAAACCAACCGCAAATTTATTTTTATTCCCCCTTTTTTTTACGGAAAATTTTAATTTATTAAGATTGGCGTCTATAGGCTCTGGGTTTAAACCGGGAAAAGCGGGATTAACGATATTATTGACGGAGGAATGGCTAACGGAAAAATCTTTTAATATAAGGGACAAGTAACCTATTCCGGCACCGTACATAGGGTCTATCACTACGTATAACGATTTTAAAAAATCCTTACCCGCATTAGACAATGCTTTATTAAAGCCGGTTAAATCAATTATCCTTTTAATATAATCTTTTTTAAAATCGGCATATTGAAAATCATAAATATTTTTTTTGAATTTATTATATTCTTTGCCGTATTTCTCTCCGTCTTCATTTGCTATTTTTTCAATTTTTTTAACTTCGGATTGAAGCATAGAAGCGCCGAAACGGCTTTTAAATTTCAAACCGTTAAACATAAACGGATTATGGCTGGCGGTAATCATTATACCGGCGTCATATCCTTTATTCTTTACAAAATAAGATAAAACCGGGGACGGACAGAAATTATCGCTTAACGTCGCATCTATCCCGACGGACTCAAGCGATTCTGCCGACTTCAAGGCAAATTCTTTAGACAAAAAACGTGTATCGTATCCTATTGCCACCTTCTTGGAAGAATTTGATTTTAAATACTCTCCAAGCGCACAACTGATACGGCCGACATGCTCAAATGTAAAATTATCGCCTATTACTCCTCTATATCCGTCGGTACCAAAATTTATTAATATATTATTCACAAGCCACCGTATGTGGTGTGTCCGGCGGGATTCGAACCCGCTGCCTCAGGAGTCGGAGTCCTGCACTCTGTCCAGATGAGCTACGGACACTAAATAAATTAGCATTGCTTAATAGAAAATTAAAATTTTACATATATTATATAATATATGTATGGGGAAAAAAAATAAAAAAAATATACTATTGTATTTATTGAATTCTAACGCTACAAAACTGGCTTATATCGTCGAACAAAATATAGAAGGAATTTTAAACGAGGTCATCACAAATAATTACAAAATACATGACAGCGGTATAAAGGATTTTTTTTTCAATATAAGTAAGAATGAATTTGATATTATATGCGAAGAAATTAACACTTTATCGCTAAAAATATTGGAAAAAGACGAAATAATATTTTTCAAACCGGTATTTAAGAAAAAAAAGATTAAGCAATTAAATATAATATACAAAACACTGCGTATAATAAAATTTACGGAAAACATGAAAAATATTTACAATAATTTAGAATTAATAAAATTAAATATAAACGAATTATATAAATATCCCGTGCTTAAAGTTCAAACTTATATACCGGAGTTATGTCTTTACCTGAGCGCTTTTTTTAAGGAAAATATAGATACTTTTTTTATGGAGATAAACCATGGAGATATAAAAGAAAGAAAGAAAATATTAATGGAGAAGCTACATAAAATAATATCGCTTGGAAACAAAATAATTAACGAATTCTATATATATATTATATCTGACGAAAAAAGCGATATTCAAAACGGAGGTCATGTAATTTATCATTCCAATATAATATCGATAATACAGATAATATCTATTAACTGCGTGGAATTTAACCTTTTATAATTTTCTAATTTTTCAATTATTTTATTAAAATGATTTTTTTAATTAAGTCTTATAAAATTAATGACTATTAAGTCACTATATGGTAAAATTTAATTTATGTACTCTAAAGAATATAAAAATTTGATTTTATTGTTACTCGTAGCGTTTTTCTTTATGGTTATGCTCGACATGAGTATAGTAACTATAGCTATACCGAAAATTATGTCAAGCTTAGGCGTAAATCTTGAAGACGTCGACTGGGTAATGATAGCTTATAACGTGGCTACGGCAATAATAATTATGCCTATAACATTCATAATAAGAAAAATAGGGTTAAAGATACCTATTGTCCTTAGCATAATATTTTTTACTATTTCTTCCGTGGCTTGCGGTTTTGCCACCTCTATAAATATGCTGATAACATTCCGTGTCATACAGGGGCTTTCGGGCGGAGGTATTGCGCCTCTTGGATTAGCGCTTATGGGCAAGGTTTTTGAACCGCATGAAAGAGGAAGGGCGATGGGAATATGGGGTATCGGAGCAATGGCGGCTCCGGCTATCGGTCCTACCTTAGGCGGCTGGATTACCGACCATCTTACATGGAGGTGGGTATTTTTCGTGAATGCTCCTATTGCGGTAATAACTCTTATAGGGATACTCATAATTATGGAAGATGACCATAAAGGAATTAATTTTAAAGCAAATTTTGATTTTTTAGGTTTTGCTTTTTTTGCGATAGCTATAGCATTCATGCTCGTAGCTTTTAATGAAGGACAGAATAAAGGATGGGATTCAAGCTACATTCATATCTGCGAAATTTTAAGCGCCGCAGGGTTTTTTATGTTCTTTTTATTTGAACCGTTTATTTCTCGTCCATTAATAGATTTTAAAATATTTAAAAATTATAATTTTACTTTAATAACGTCTATTAATGCAGTAAGGGCTATAGCCTTGTTCGGCTCGTTGTTTATTATGCCCGTCTTTTTGGAAAACATTATGGATTACACGCCTTATATGACCGGTCTTATTATGATGCCGTCGGCGATAGCCGTTGCATTATCGGCTCCCGTTTTCGGTAAAATGGCAGATAAATGGGGCCCAAAATATTTTATTGTTTTCGGTATGCTGACGACGGCTATCTCCCTCTTTTTATATTGGAATCTTTCAACGCAGTCAAGCCTCTACGATATAATATATCCTTCAATTATAAGAGGCATAGGGCTTGGCATGCTATATTCGCCCATTATGAGCGCAGGATTAAATTCGGTCAAAAAAGACCAGATACCTGAAGCTTCCGGTCTGCTGCCTATAACCATGAGACTTGCTTCCGGCTTCGGCATCGCTTATTTTGCAAACTATCTGGCTACAAAAAAGGTTTATTATCTTACAAGATACGGCGATAAAATAAACTACAAAAACAATACTTTTATTAAAATGAAATCGACGTTTGGCAGTAATGGGCTTTTTAAGGCTAATACCGCAGTCATAGCTAATTCGGCAAAAATTAATCCGGGCATGGGTTTTATAGACTCCGTAGTTAAAATGTTTGCGACCGTCCAATCTTACGACGACGTATTTGTCGTTGCGGGAGTCATATGCCTTATAGGAATAATACCGGCTCTTATGTTAAAAAATAAGATACATCGTTAATATCGTTAATCATTTAAATATTTATATAAAATTTTCCCTTTACGCGTATAAATTATTTTTGAAGGCTCGACTTTTAAAATAAAAATACCGCCTATATTTTCTCCCGTATGAATATAATGTTTTTTACCGTTTATTGCTACCAAAGCAGTATTGCCGCCCGTAAATATTAAAACCACTGTCCGTTTATTTTTGCCTGAAAATCCTTTAAATTTCAAATTTTTAACGACGTTGCTTAAATTTCCGCCTTTATTAAAACCGCTATTTGCGTTAATGAGATACGGCGCCGGTTTTGCAACGTAGTCCGCGACTACATTTTTTTGTGACTTTGAGTGCAAAATAAAAAGTCTGCTGTAATTTTCGTATTTTTTATTCGGAATACTAAAAATATCTTTAAGCGGTTTTTTAGATAATTCCGTAGATTCAGCTTTCAGGTCTGTATATTTACCTTTAACGCTTAAATTGAGCTTAGTAATTTTTTTATTTTTACAAGACGTATTATGCAAAATATTTATTTTTTTATTATTTCCCGATTTTAGTCTGCTTAACGTCGATAGCACCGTTATAAATATAAAAAATGCAAAAATAATAACCGCAAATTTTTTAACTTTAGATTTCATCAGCCCCTCTTTTTATTAAAATTTATTTTTATTTAAAACCAATAAGTTCGGCGTTTATAATTGCATCTATTTTTCTTCCGGATTTAATATTAATTTTTTTTATTTCGAATGGAAACGATTTAAGCGTCTTTATTAAAGAAAATAAGGCATCGATGTCCGAAAAATTACTTAATGCCACCGTAAAGTTAGTTATTTTTAAATAAACATCTTGAACATTTTTCCTATTTTCCGTCTTTTGGATGCTAATTCCGATATTAAATCCGTTTTCTTTTAAATATCTCGCATAAGATAAAAAAGACACCATATAACTATAAAATTCATGTTTTCCAGCCGTAAATTTAATAGTTTTAATCTTATTATCTTTCTTAATATTAATTTTTAACTGTCTGATAGTATTTTTTTCGTAAGTATATGATTTATTTAATTTATAAAAATAGCTTATAGAAGGTATTAACCCATAAAACAATATACAAGCCGAGGTTAAAGATAATAAAATTAATATTATCGACCTTTTGTTCTTAATTTTTTTCATTTTGTATTATTTTTTAATTTGTCGTATTTTGAATATTAGTTTGTTTAATTTATTTTTTTAGTAATCCTAAAAATTTCATTGAAGGTTTTCCAGATTTGTCGAAAAAATATTTAACGCTTAAAGTTTTTTTTCCGTCCAACTTTTTTGATAGCGCATTATAATTATGCGAGAATATCCTATAACCGTCGGTACCAAATACGGTTGCATTAAAAATATATCCTGCTCCCGATTTTATAATATTGATTTTTTTTATTTTGACGCTTTTCGGTAAAATCGCAAAAAATTTTTTTAAATAATTCGCAATATTAACTTTAGGGAAATCCTCGTTAAATAAAATTTTACTTTTATCTTTATCTATTTTTAAAGATAAAACGGAAATTTTTTTGTTCATTTCTCTTATTTTTTGCACTTCGTAAAATGTTTTTTTTCGGTAAGATACAACCAGCACTTCCATTAAAAATATAGCAAATATTAAAACTGCGATATAAATATTTTTTGCCCTATTTTTTTTATCTTCTATTTTTTTAAATTTTATTTCTATATCTTCAAAATGAGGGATATTTTTGTTTATGCTTTTAAAATATTCAAAAAAATCTTTAGCCGTAAAATTTAATATTTCTACATTTCCGAAAAAATTTTTAAAATCGGCGCAATCGCAGTCGGCAATTATCTGCTCTATTTTAATGCCAATATTTTCGGAATCTATTCTGGTTTTCAAAATATTAAGATTATCCATTAACATATCCGCCTTAAAACTTAAAACCGGCATTATGCTAAAACCGTTTGAAACTAAAATCATTTTATATACGTCGTCGGTTTTTTCTATAAATAGAAAATCTTTTTTAAGATTAATGCCGTTAAATTTTTCTTTTAAAAACTCTATCACCAAAAAATCGTATGGAATAACTATATCTATTCCTTTAAATAACGAATAATATTTTTTAATATTTAAAGGCAGGGTATGATAAAATCCGCATCCTCCATTTATACCATCCGCAAAAAAATAAGATTCGTTCTTATAAGATTTTCCTACGTAACGGCTTAAATAAAATTTTTTACCGTCTTTTAATCTTTTTTCCGGTATAATCGAAAAATTTATATTTTTAGATATTATCGAAACTGCATGTTCTATTTCAAAATCGGCTGCATAATCGTCGATACGTTCATGCGAAAAAAATGATTTATCGCCGTCAAAATACTGATATATATCGTATTCTTCAATATAAATAAAATTTTTATACATAATTTTTTTTAAGTTTAATTTAATTTTATAAGGTCTGGAAGATAATTTGCAGGTATTTTTATCTCATATCCTGCGGGTTCTACTTGAACGTAATTCATTCCGCCTTCCCAATAAGAATACCTTACGTTCCCGTAAACTTCAGGAAGATATTTACTCTGAAACGCTCCTCCTACCCAGTAATTTTCAGTATAGGTAACGCCGGAATTATTTGTATATGCAGAACCTCCGCCGCATCCGGAATAAGGATCGTTGGCATAGCTCAATATAGCGCTATTTCCGTCAATAGCTTCAACTATAAAATATAACTTCAATTCGCCGTCTGCCCAGTCTCTTGACCATCCGTCACGATTATAACGACTCATAGTTTGCGTAACATAACAAATTGCGCCTGTAATATAAAAACTCTTTCCTATGTACTGTTCATAAATGCCGCCGTCTCCATTGCTTAAGGCTATAGGGTCTATATAAATTATTTCGTTTCCGTTAACTAACGAACTTCCGGGAATATCGTGCCTTATTTCTTTATAAAAATTATAATAGTCGTTAGGTTCGCCGCTTTGCGAAGGAGTAACGGCAAGAGTATAACTGATTTCCTGAGCGGTACCATTATTAACGGCATTATTAACGCTTAAACATATTTTAGTATCGTCTTCCGTTTTTATACTTCCGTATATGCAATTCGAATTTGGATTGCCTCCGACAAAATTTATGCCTATGCCTTTAGCTATGTACCCTGCAGATTGAAGAGAACTTATGCTACTGAATTTACTATTATTATTAACATAGGTACTTTCGGCATTTATCAAAGTATTTGCCAGAACAGATACGTTTTGCGCTCTATTTTCGCATACAATACCCTGAAGCGCAGGTATGCTTAACGCAGTCATTATCGACAAAACTATCATCGAAACAATAATTCCTGCAAGCGAAAATCCTTTATTATTATTTTCTAAAATTTTAGCAAAATTAATATTCATAACACCTCCATTTTTAAAAAAGACTTAAGACAGATGCAAAAAAGTTTGTTATTGTCTGCGTTACTTTTGTTAATAAATTGCTCTGCGTCCCTACGGTATTGGTATAATTAATACCTCCGTTGGCGTTAGGACTTACGTTTACCGATGAAACCGGTGAAGACGCGCCAGTATTAGAGTTAGAGGCAGAAGCAGAATGAAAAGAGGGCGCTGCGTCGTTTAAACTAAAAGTTACTACGCCTAAGCCGTTAATATCGGAAACCTGCCCCGTCTTACCCGTTATGCCTTTGCTTATTTCTTTAGCGACTATATCTTCATTGGCCAAATTTAAAGGAATATAAATTTCGATTGATTCGTTTTGTAAATTAATGCATATATTTGTCGTGCTTTTAAAGAGTAATTTTTCTAAACATGAATCTCCTTGAAAATTATAAACTTTCATCGGACTTAAATACGCCGGCTTATTGTTTTCCAAACTCGTGATATCCGTAAAAGTTCCCGTGTTTTGAAAATAAGCATGTTCTGCCTTTATTAATAAATCTGTAATATTGACGATATTTTGCGCTTCCATATTATATATTTGACCCTTAGGCATACCGGACATTCCGAAAGAAAATTTTGGCAATAAAAATAAGTAAAAAACAAACATTATATTTAAAATAATGTAATAGCCGTAACGTTTCATATAAATAACCTTTAATAGCTTTTTTAAGGATTTAATTAATTTCAATTTAATTTTCGCTGTTTTAACGATTGTTAACTTGTTAATTAAATGTAAAGGTCAGGCTTCCCTGAAAATTTGAATTATTTGCCGAAGCTGCATTACCGTTGAACAGATCCGTCAAGCAATTTTGACCGTTACCTATGTTAAAGACGGGACTGCCCTCGGTATCTACGCCGGATATTGAGTTTTCTAAAGAATTGCATATGTTTAAAGCCTGGGCATTCGTCATCTGCGGAGCGTTTATGCCGATGACGTAAATATACTGTCCCGGATTTGAATCGGTAGAAATTTGATATGCGGAAACAAAACCCGCATTAGGCGGTATAACGTTATTGCCGTTAACCGTCCATGAAGAAGGGAGCAGGTTGTCTTCCTGCATAGCATATGGAAGAGAAACGCCGGCAGGGGGAATTATACTCCCGCCGTTTACCTGCATATAAGAATTTACGGCCGATTCTAATTTAGTAACCGATTGAACCGTTGCAGTAACATTGGAAGAACCTATTAATCCGTTATAAACCATTAATCCCCCTGCCGAAAGTATTCCGACTACTATCATTGCGACTATAATTTCCATAAGGGTAAAACCGTTCCCGTTTTTATAAATTTTTAGTGAGTGAAAATCCAACTTGTCATTAATTTTTTTGCTTTTTTTGCTTTTAATTTTAATTTCTTTCTTTTTTAGCGCAATCATAATTTTCCTCCGGATAAATTTAATTTTTTTGTTTTTTAGTTTTAAATTTATTTATAATTTTAGTAATTAGCCGACAAACCCACCATTCCCTGAATAAGAGGTAAAAATAAAGAAAAAAACATTAATAGCAAAAAAAGTACTACGCCTATCATTGCAAGCAAAAACAATCCTTTAGTAAATATTTTCATATATCTGTCCGCTTTTTCTTTAAATTCCTTAGAAAGATTCAAAACCGTTTCGGATAAAAACCCTCCTATTTCGCCGTACCTTATAGACTCTATGGCATCCTCCGGCAAAAAATCGGCTTTATGCAAAGAATCAAACAACGTATTGCCTTTAATTAAATCTTGATAAACTGATTTAAATTTATTTCTAAAATATACTTTAGAACTGTTTTTTCCAAAATAATCGAATACTGCGTTAACCGTCACGCCCGAAGATATCATTAAAGAAAATTGATAAAAAATCCAGTTTAAATAAGAGTAATTTAAAATATTTTTTAACTGAGGTATGTTTTGCAAAAAGGAAAACGCTTTAGTTTTTATTCCGGATAAATCCGACAAAAAAGCGGCGAAAATAAGAACGGCGAAAAATATTATATAGATAAAAATATTTTTTAACCGCCCGAACAATTTTAACGTATAAACCGTAGACAAGGGAATATTCGGAAACTGCTTAAAGAATAACGAAAAAGTCGGAACGACGTAATAAAGAAAAACCGAAAAAGCTATAAACAGCAGTAAAAATAAAAATAAAGGATAAGCTAAGGTTCCTATAATATTTTTTTTATAAATATTTTTAGTTTCGAAATATTCGGATATTTTTAAAAAAGATTCCGAATAATCGCCGGTAGATTCCGCTAAATCTATTAAGGAAAGCGCTATTTCTTCAAAATTATTCCTCGCAAACGCTTCTTTAACGCTTTCCCCTTTATCCAACAAATAAATGCAGTTTTTTATCAATTTTTTACGATTTTTTATCTTTGAAAGCTTATGGCTGTAATATAGGCGCTTTAATAAATATAGCAAATCATATTTTTTTGAAGATTCAGGCGTTGGTATATCTTTGTCCATATAACTAAAAGATTTGCCGACCGAACCGGTAGATTTGACGAGATGATGTAGTTCATTAAAAAACACCGCAAGCTCGGCGTCTTTCATTCCTCCGTTGCCGGTAGGGTTTATTGCATCTAAAAAAATATTGGGTAAAACAAATGACGGCATATAGCCTTCTTCTAAAATAAGCGTTTCCGCATCCGATAAATTTTGCGCCTTAATATTTCTTATCAGACTTTTACCTTCAGGGGTATAAAATTTGACTAAATAATTTTTTAACATAAATCTACCTCGACAAACTAAAATAAGCTTGGGGATCTATATCGCCTGCAAGCAATTTTTCAAATGCCTGCGTTTTTAAAGATTTAAATCCCGATAAATTTATTAAAACGGATTCTAAGTAAGACTGATTAAACAATAAATTTAAGTCTTTATATATTTCCTCTTTTGCAGATTCATTAAACTCGGCAATTTCAATAAGCGGCTTTCTTTTATCGTATCCCGTTCCGCCGCAACTGTCGCAGTTTTTTTCTCCTCTCACAAAAACGGCATCGAGAAATTTTACCTCTTTAAAATCTGAAGTCGTATCGATAAATCTTGCTACGTTATTTTTACTTTTTATATTCATTTCATAACCTGTTTCTGGGGTAAATCGTAAGTCCTGCATCAGGGCTTTTTTGTAAATAGAAGGTAACTCTTCGAAATATATCTTTTTTTTGCATTCTGGACATAAAGGATTATACAGCCTCTGCGCCGTTACGAATCTTAATACCGAAAATAACTGAACGACATCTATATTTAAAGATTTAAATCTTCCGAATATCGACAGAGACGAATTAGCGTGAAGCGTAGTCATGATGAGATGACCCGTTTCTGCAGCCATCAGCGCATGTTTTGCGGTAATTTCGTCCCTTATTTCGCCTATCATCATTATATCCGGCTCGCTTCTCAACATAACCCTGACGGCTTCAGGATATCCAAAATCTTC
>JAJYHI010000124.1:0-1682 GCA_021784835.1 bacterium | reverse complement strand
TTTTATCTATATAAAACGAATTTAAATCTCCGAAAAATTCTCTTCCTGAACTGTCTGCCGTATAAAGCGCTATATCGGCATCCGTAACATAGCCGCAATCCGTTAATATTTCACCCAGTCTTTTTTTACCGATAGACTGCATGAATAGCGCATCTTTAAGCTGTTCTTCAGTAAACTTTCTTTTCGATATAAAATATTCGCCGATTTTCATATGACTAAAAAATAAATCAATTTATTATTGATTTATTTTGATATCTTTATTGTTTGTTTATAAATCTTTATGCTCTATATACGTATACGCCTAAACATCTATAATAAACTATAATAAACGCGGATTAAAATTTTTATTTTATACTTATTTTCTGCTGCAAATTTTTTGTAAATTTAGCTTTATCTTATTATTTTCGGCGTCAGCATTATAAGCAGGTCTTCTTTTTCATCGGTATCGTTTACAGACTTAAAAAAATTGCCAAACAGAGGGATTTTAGACAATATAGGAATTCCGTACGTATTTTTAACTTTATCCGTCGTAAGTATTCCTCCTACAAGTATCGTCGAACCTGACTTTACGTTTACGGTGTCGGAAAAGCTTTTCGATTCTATTACCGGATTACTGAAACTTTCCTCTCCGATTGCAAAAGACTGATAGCCTGTAATAGAGTTATCTATTAGGCTTAACGTAACGGAAACGGAATTATTTTTAAAATTTATATGCGGAGTAAAAGATATCGAAAGCCCCGTTTGAACCTGAGATATAACCGGATAAGTTTCCGTCTGCGACAAACTTAGCGACATCGTCTGAATACTCGAAACATAGGGGGTTATAGTGCCGGAAGATATAAGCCTCGTCTGCCCATCCATTAAAACAAGCCTTGGCTGAGAGATAACGTCGACTGCCCCCTGAGTCCTCAAAGCGTTTAAAATTGCGCTGTTGCTTCCAGAACCCTTAAAACCTATATACGGCGCATTAGAAATATTGTTTGAAGACGCAAGCTGAGCCGAAACCGACAATGAATCCGCCCCAAAAACATTAGACTTAAAAGCCTGATTAAATAATAAATTCCAGTTTATTCCCGCCTGAAATCCTTTATTTAAATTTACGTCTATTACCTCAACTTTTAAAAACACCTGTTTTGAAAGAAACTTATTTATTCTTTTTATATAAGCCGCAACTTCATTGACATTTGAAACTCTGTCTTTTACCCATATCAATCCGTCTTTCGGATTAATAAAATATTTTCCGTTTTTAGTTAACATTTCTTTTATATTTCTGGAAATTATAGAATATAGACTGTCCGATTCCGACAATGTAAGCGAAAGCGAACCGGAAGGATTGCCCGAATAACCGCCGCCGTTTCCATAATTACCGTTTACGCCGGAGTTTATTAAACCGGAAGACAAAGAATCAGAAGAACCAGAACCGGATGATTCGGTATTTCCTCCTGTAATACCCGTCCCGCCTCCTTCCGGTATTTCTTGAGTATTTCCGTTATTAATGCTAGAATTAACGCCTCCTCCTTCTATACCGCTCATGCCGACTGTCGAAGAAAAAGTTGATAATAGATCCGATACCGGAATATGGAAGGTTTTTTCTTCTACGGCATAAACATAAAGCATTTTATTTTTATAACTGTAAGCAAAACCGTTAGAAACCAAAAGTCCGTTTAAAACTTTATACAACG
>JAJYHI010000079.1 GCA_021784835.1 bacterium | reverse complement strand
GTAACATCCAAAATCGTTGCAACAGCTACCGGCGCATCCTTTTTATAAATTAACGTAAGGCTGACCTCGATATCCCTTATTTCTCCATTTTTTAAAGGAAATTTAAGCCCTCTGAAAGTTTTATCTTTTCCTTCCTTAAATTTATCCAAAAATTTAAAAATTACATCCTTTGTAATAAACGGGTTGATTTCGTCCAGAGTCTTTCCTACGACCTCGTTTCCGGCATATCCGCCGTATTTTATTGCGGATTCGTTTACATCCTGCAAAACAAGGGTTTTAAAGTCAAAAGCAAACATCGGGAGAGAATTATCGTAAAACATGGATTTAAACTGCTTTTCGCTCTCCATTCTATCCGTTATATCGTGGCCTACGGCTATAGACAACAATCTTCCGCCTTTTTCGTCAAAAATAGGTATCTTTGTAACATCAAACGTATGCAAGATTTCGTCCTTATCGTGAAGGCTGAGTAAAAAATTATGGAGGGATTTTGTTTTCCATATTAATTCGTCGGCATCTTTAACCGTTTTAAAGAAATCCCCCCTTTGAAAGGATAATAGTTTTATTTCCTCATCCGTTTTGCTTATAATAGAAGCGAGTTCGGGGCCAAAATGAAATTTCTCCGCGCTTTTGCTGGCTGCTATATATACTCCCGAAGGATTTTTTACTACAATGGTATCGGTGGTATATTCCATTACTGCATCAAAAAGCCTTTTTTGCTCCGATAATTTTAAATCTCTCTTGGCAATCAGATAAGACGATAAAAATATCGAAGAAATGATTATGAATGCGCCGAAAAAAAATATTATATTAAACCTTCTTATAGCATAATTGAAATCACCGGTAAAATAGACTATTAATGCCGAAAATATTAAAAATATTATTCCCGTCGTTAGTCCGATTAAAAATTGCTTTGACTTTAAAATATTCAAATAGCCCCCCCCCCCCCGAATTAAAGGAAAGAGACGGCTTGCATATGCCTTCATAGTCAAATTTTCTTTTAGAAAATAATGGATTTAAACACATAATAGATTATAAATTTTATAATAGCCCCCACGTCAAGTTTTTTTTTAAGACCTGCAATCGCATCCGAAAATAGGACCGTAAATATGGATATAATCTCCGATAAAATAACAAATGTAAAATAAGCTGTTAATAAGCTTTACAAATATCTTTAATAAGTGTAAAATTTATTTATCATATTTTATAAATAAAAATTATATGCAATTAATTATATAATAGTGGAATTATATTAGCAAGAATATCGATTTAAACACTTTTTTTTCGATTCAACAAGAAAGGCTCTTTCGCTTGCCTTCTTACAGGCGCTATATATACGGCGCTAAGGGTTATGATAATCTTTCGAAACCAGATAAATTATACCTTAAAAACACTAATCTGATAGGCGCTTTGTCTTTAACTCCCAATAAAGGAACGATGGGGGACCGGATTTACTTATTATACGCAGGGGATGGCTTTACTTTAACTCCCAATAAAGGAACGATGGGGGACCGGATTTACTTATTATACGCAGGGGATGGCTTTACTTTAACTCCCAATAAAGGAACGATGGGGGAAACATTTTTTGCCAATCAGATTATAAATGCATACGCCGATAACCGCTTTTCCCCTAACGAGCTGAAAAGCTATTCCTAAGAACGGCGATTTTTTGATTAAGGGGAGATGGACGTTTGAAGTGGGCGGTAAAAACAAAAAAGAAAAACAGATTTCAGGAATTCCCGATAGTTACATTCTTGCAGACGAAATAGCAACAGGATTAGGTAAAAGAATCCCGCTGTGGCTCATGGGATTTTTATATTAGAATAAATGAATAAATATACCTTATCTCTTGCGCATCGGCGCATCAGGAAAAACTGACGAATTTAAGCTCGGTCATTTCTTCGATGGCGTATTTTACGCCTTCCCTTCCTATGCCGGATTCTTTTACTCCGCCGTAAGGCTGGTGGTCCGCCCTTGCGGTAGGAATGTCGTTTATCAGAACGCCGCCGGCGTCTATATGCTTAACGAAATACAGGGCGTTTTTAAGGCTGTCGGTGTATATGCCCGCCTGAAGACCGTAAATAGAATCGTTCACCATGCGGACGGCTTCCGTTAAATCATTAAAAGGAATGATTGAAACTACGGGAGCGAAAACTTCGAGGCAGGAAATTTTCATTTTATCGGCAACGCCCGAAAATATAGTCGGGTTCATCAGGTTTCCGTTAAAGTCTCCGCCCAGCTCTATTTTTGCGCCTTCCTTAACCGCCTCTTTGACCCAGCCGATAATCCTTTGTTTTGATTCGGAACTGATTATGGGGCCGATATCGGTCGATTCGTCGAGCGGGTCGCCTATTTTTAATTTTTTAGTTTCTTTTATGAAATACTCTAAAAACTCTTTTTCTATATCCTTATGCGCGTAAATCCTTTGCAGGGAAATGCAGACCTGTCCGGAATTATAAAAAGCCCCTATTACTGCTTTTCTTGAGGCTTCCAAAATATTGGCGGATTTATCGACGACGAGAGCGGAATTGCTTCCGAGCTCCATCGCGTATTTTTTAAGCCCGCCTTTGGACATTATTTCCCTGCCGACTTTTGGACTTCCGGTAAAACTTATCATGCGGATTTTTTCGCTGGCGACGATTGCTTCTCCCGTGTCTTTATCGCCGTAAAGCAGATTGACGGCGTTTTCCGGCAAACCCGCCTCGAGCAGCGCCCGCACCAGAAAATATGCGGTAATAGAACCGTTTATCGACGGCTTGAAGACGACGCTGTTTCCGGCCGCGATAGCGGGAGCTATTTTGTGGGCGGGAAGATTGACCGGAAAATTAAAGGGGGTAATCGCCGCAATGACGCCGACCGGAACCCTTAAATAAAAAGACGTCCTGTTTTCAAACCCCTTGACTATATCCATGGGAACCGTCTCGCCGTGTATTCTTTTAGCTTCCTCCGCGGCGTATTTAAATATATTGACCACCCTCTGGGTTTCTATTAACGAATATTTATAGGCTTTGCCTGCTTCCAAGGAAATATAATGCGCTATATCTTTAGAATCGCGCTTTAAAATATCGCCGGTTTTTTCAAGAATGTCGAATCTTTCGTAAGTATGCAGATTTTTCATTCTATGAAAGCCTTTTTCGGCTGAAACGACCGCCGCCTCGACGTCGGACTTGTCCGGTTTGCTTAAAAGCGCGGCGACTTCGCCGTTAAAAGGGTTTATTATTTCATACGTTTCTTTTTTTTCCAACCATTGACCGTTTATAAATAAAGGATAATTTTTAAGCATAGCCCTGCCTCTTTAAATTAAAAGGTTTTAGACGGATTCATAAATTAAAATATCATTACAGCCTAAAAGTAAAACGTAAAACTGCGGACCGGCGGGGTCAATTCAAATAAATTTTCAAAATCGCGCCCCTAAAAGTCCGGCGGCGTAAAGGGAATAATAGCTTATTATAATGTCGGCGCCGGCTCTTTTAACGGAAGCCAGCATCTCCAGAACGGCCGTTTCTTCTTTTAAATATCCAAGCTTAGCCGCGGCTTTTATCATAGAATATTCTCCGGATACGTTATAGGCGGCAAGAGGCCTTTTAAACGTTAGCTTTAACCTGTATATTATATCCAGGTAGCTTAAAGCCGGCTTAACCATTATAATGTCGGCTCCTTCGTCTAAATCTAACGCCGTTTCCAAAATTGCCTCGTCGGAATTTGAAGGGTCCATTTGATAAGATTTTCTATTTCCGAACTTTGGAGAACAATCCGCCGCATCCCTGAACGGTTCGTAAAAAGACGAAGCGTATTTTGAGGAGTAGGCCATAATGGGAATATTTACGAGTCCTTCGTCGTCTAAAGCCTCCCTTATTCTTTTAACCCTGCCGTCCATCATATCGGAAGGGGCTATTATGTCCGCGCCCGCTTTTGCGTAAGATACGCTGATTTTTGCAAGATATTCCAAAGTTTCGTCGTTTTTCACATAGCCGTTTTCATCGACTATTCCACAGTGCCCGTGCGAAGTATAATCGCACAGGCACACGTCCGTGATGGCCAGAATATCGGGATATTCGTCCTTAATTGTTCTAAGGGCAGATTGTATTATTCCGTTATTGGAATAACTTTCCGAGCCGAGTTCGTCTTTATGCTCTGGAACGCCGAAAAGAAGGATTCCGCCTATGTTAAGGCCAATAACGTTTTTAAGCTCTTTCAGAAGTTCGTCTATAGAATACCTGAACTGGTCAGGCATGCTTTCTATGGGTTCTTTTACCGCTTTTCCATGGGTAACGAAATAGGGCATAATAAATTTTGAAGGGTCGAGCGCGGTTTCTCTTACGAGATTAGATATCTTTAAAGACGAGCGCAGCCTTCGCGGCCTAATTAAAGGATAGCCTGAATTCATTTTATTCGCCTCGCTTGTTTATTTATAAACGTTTTATTAAGTTAAAAAATTTTAATTATAATAACATAAAATCAGAAAAATGGCAAAGATTCGGTGTAACTATGAGCCGCCGATAGAAAAATTTTAACGTTTTTTACAAAATGTGTTATATTAATAATATGGATACAAACAGGGACGGTATAAAAAAGAAGAAAGCCGTTATTCTTTTCAGCGGCGGATTGGATTCTACCACTGTGCTTAAAATTGCGTTGGACGAAGGATTCGAGGTCATTCCGCTCACGTTTTTTTATAATCAAAGGCATAAAATGGAAATAGAGCGCGCAAAAGAAATAATTAAATTTTTCAATTTAAAAAAACATATCTTAATTAATTTAGACTTTGCTCAGATTAAAGGCTCCGCTTTGGTCGATTTATCGATAGGCGTTCCCAAGAGCAGGATTAACGGGTTTAATTCCGGCGGAACCGCGGATAAACAGCCGCAAAATAAAACAGGGGAAACGCGGAGGACGGAGGACGGCGGCAAAAACACGGACGAAGGCGGTTTAAAACCGGACGACATCCCCGTAACTTACGTTCCCGCGAGAAACACCATTTTTCTTTCGTACGCCCTTGCCGTTGCCGAAGTCAACGGCGCAGGCGATATCTTTATCGGCGCAAACTATATAGACTACAGCGGCTATCCCGATTGCAGGCCGCAATATTTAAAAGCCTTCGAAAAAACGGCAAACTTGGCGACCAAAGCCTCGGTAACAGGCGAAATAAATTTTAAAATAAATGCGCCTCTTCTTAAATTGGCCAAAAAAGATATAATAATAAAAGCGTTTGAAATAGGCGCGCCTCTTGAACTGACGCACAGCTGTTACGACCCGGCGGAAGGTCTTGCATGCGGGGTATGTGATTCCTGCATCTTGCGCAGAAAAGGTTTTGAAGAGGCAAAAATTAAAGACCCCGCAAAATATCGCGGGGATTGATTGATATTGACATAATGTTCCGTCCGCCTTCATGCCTGCGCCTATAATCGCGCCGCCGATATAATCGCATAATATTATAAATCAGGCGCGGCGCGTTCCGCGTCAAACTAATTCGGTCGCTTCTTTTACTTTAAATACCATGGCGGACCTTGCCCAGCTAAAGCGCGATTTTAATTTATCGAAATTGACGCCGCTTTCTTCGAATTTTGCATGGCCTTTAAGCAAAAAACCCGCGCCTTTTCCCTGAAGTCCCATAACGTCTTTTGAAGCCAGTATCATCTGGACCTCGCTTCCCGCCTCGACGTTTCTCTGTGTTTTATTTAAATGCCCGGCGGGAATCAGGAGAGCGTCGTTGTACAGGACTTCGATATAACTGTTCCACGTAGCGGCCATATGTATTCCGTCGGTTCCATAAGTAGCAAAGGTCGCCGGCCCTTCGTGCTTCAGGATATTTAAGATTTTTTCGTTAAGCATAATTTATCATCCTCCCTTGCTTTGCGTATTTCTATTTTATCGCATATATTATATACTATATATAAGGTTTTTATAGCTTATATATTTATATATGATTTAATATGTATTTTAATTTAATAATTTAAGCGTTAATTAAATTATACCTAAGAACTATCAATTTACTTGTTAAAATCTTATTTTGATTTAATTTTAAGCGTTAATTAAATTATACCGCAAATCCGTTTTTTTTCTAATATCCTTCTTCCTTCCACATATCTTTGGAAAACCTTACGACCCTGTTTCTGCCGTTTTCTTTTGCCTCGTAAAGCGCAACGTCCGCAAATTTAACCGCCTGCCAGAATTTGTCCGAATCTATCGGATACTCGCAAACCCCTATGCTTATGGTCTTTCTGAGAACGACGCCTCCGGCGATTTCTAAAGGCGAAGATTCCACGGCTTTTCTTATTTTTTCGGCTATTACGATGCCTTCGCCTTCTTTTATGTCTATAAGGAGAGCTATAAATTCCTCGCCGCCGAATCTGACGGCTATATCGGAACCCCTGATGCTTTTTTTAATCTCTTTCGAAACGTTTTTCAGCACCACGTCGCCGTTGTCGTGTCCGTATTTATCGTTCACTTCCTTGAAATGGTCAATGTCCAGCATCAATACTCCAAGATTGGTGCCGCGACGGTTTATTCCGGCGATTATATTCTCGGACGATTCGTCGAGAAATCTCCTGTTATACATGCCGGTAAGCTGGTCGACTATCGACTGCTCCTTAAGGAGCTCCATCAGTTTTCTGGATTCGATGACGGGAGAAGCTTCAGCGAGATAACTTTTAATGTAAGGTATCATCCAGTGGACGAAATCCGCGACGTCGTCGTCGAATATAAGCTGTAAAATGGCTCCTACTTTGCCGCCTATATATATAGGAATGCAATAATAATTAAACTGATTGGCACATGCTCCGCCGGCGCCGCTTTCGTCGAACGAACTAAACGCAAAACTTGGGCAGATACACGAAAAATTTAAAGAATCGACGTCGCTTCCGGTTCTTTTTGCCCTGCATAAATCTCCGTCGGCGGTAATGGATTTTTTGCACCACATATCGTCGGCGCCGAGTTTTATTTTCGAACCGAGAGTCTCGACGGCCATTTTATTATTGTCGCCTACCTCGTAAATAGTGTAATTTTCGAAGCACATATAATCTTTTACGATGCCTTCTATTCTTTTAATTATTTCGTTTTTAGTCCTGTCCTTTTCTATGACCCGTTTAAAATTATAAATCCTTACAAGTTCGTTGATAATTTTTATGGTATCTTTAAGGTAATTGTCGGTTTTAACGACCGTATAGCCTATTAAAGTAGAAACTTTCGATTCGATATCGGATAAAATTTCCTTAAGGCTTTTTGACGTTTCGTTGAGGGTTACCGCCACCTTGCCCGCCTCGTCGTCCGGAACCCCTTTTTCGTCCACTAAGGCCTTATCCATATCGCCGTCTTTTAGGTTCTCCAGCCCGGATTCTATTTTTTGGAACAGCGAAATATAAGGGCTTAAGAATCTGAAAAAAATCAGCACGAGAACAATTAAGAATACGAAAAAAATTATAGACGTCGAGACGATAGTCCTGAATGTTGCATCCCTTACCGACGTCAGGTTCATCTGAAGGCTTATGGCGCCCAGAACCGCTCCGGATTTAACCTTATGGCACATAAGGCAATCGACGGCTCCTGAACTTGTAGCCTTATACGGAATGATTACCCGGTATTTCACCGTATTAAAGGTCTCGTTTAACTTTTCTATTTTTTTGCCGGCGGTCAATACGTATTCTTGGTAGCCGTTCGCCGGCTCTTCGCTTTTAAATCCTTTGCCGAACTGTTTATTGACTAAACTTCCCCTGATAATGGATATGTTTTGGACATCGACCCGTTTTGCGTCTTTTTTAAGCCTCGAAATAAATATCTTCCTGTTTTGCATAACGCCCATTACCATAAGGGAGGTCAGGCTGTCCCTGACGATGTTTGCGATAGTTTGGGAGCGTATTTTCGCTTCGTTAATCGATTCCTGCCTGAAGCTGTATGCGAAAATAATATCGACTATGACGAAAAGTATTACGAGAAGCGCGATTATTCTCGAAATGATTTTGATTTTAATGGATTTGCTTTTGGTTTTTCTAACCATAATAAATGTTTATATCATAAAACTAAAAAAAAATAAAAACAAATTTTAATAAATTTTTTTTAAATTTTTTTTAATTTTTAATTTAATAAATAATGGATAAAATTATAGCACGGTAGGATGCTTAAAATGGCCGTCCTTATAAGGATAGTCTATAGTATAGTGGGTCCCCCTCGACTCTTTCCTCAGCATAGCCGATGTAATTATCAGCTTTGCGACTTCCGCGATATTCCTAAGCTCTATTAAATCCGGCGTTATCTTGAAATTCCAGTAGTATTCCTTAATCTCCGCCAGAAGGTTGTCTATCCTTCTTTTCGCCCTTTCAAGCCGCTTATTAGACCTGACTATGCCGACATAGTTCCACATCGTCCGCCTTAATTCATCCCAGTTATGCGTTACGACTATCAACTCGTCGCCGCCTTCCAATCCAAAATCTTTCCATTCAGGCAGAATTGCCGGTTTTTCGGCTATTTTTCCGGAGAAAAAATCCTGTCCGCCGCCCGGCCCTTCGTTATATTCGCAAAACTGTCCATTGTTTCCTCCCGCGCCGTTTCCTCCCGCGAAGCCGTCCCCTTTTTTAAAGATATAGAGGGTATTTTCGTACGCTTTTTTTGCAAACACGCAACCTTCGAGAAGCGAATTGCTTGCAAGCCTGTTTGCTCCGTGAAGTCCCGTGCAGGCAACCTCGCCTATCGCATACAGATTGTCTATAGACGTAAGTCCGTTTTTATCGGTAAGCACTCCTCCGCAAAGATAATGTGCGGCCGGAACTACCGGAATCCAACGTTTGGACATATCTATCCCAAAGCCTAAAGTGGTTTTAAATATATCGGGAAATCTTTTTTCCAAAAATTCCCTGCTTTTATGAGTCATATCGAGATAAACGCACTCGTCCCCAGTCCTTTTCATTTCAAAATCTATCGTCCTCGCAACTATATCCCTCGGAGCAAGACTTTTCAGAGGATGGATTTTGTCCATAAACGGGGTGCCGTCCTTAAGCCTTAATATGCCGCCTTCGCCTCTTAAGGCTTCCGATATAAGGAAAGACTTGGCGTCGGGATGGTATAATATCGTCGGATGAAACTGGTAAAATTCCATATTTGCTATTTTCGCGCCGGCCCTGTGCGCCATTGCGATACCGTCGCCCGTGGATATATCCGGATTCGACGTATAAAGAAAAACTTTTCCCGCGCCGCCTGTCGCAAGAACTACGACGTCCGCGCTAACGGTTATTACGCCGTCGTTTTTTTTATTCAGAAAATAAGCGCCAAGAATCCTGTCGTTTTTTCCTCTCGAAATTTTAAGTTTATGAGCGGTTATTAAATCGACCCCGATATGGTTTTCAAAAATCTTTATATTCTGTTTTTTCCGGGAGGTGTCCGCCAACGCTTTTTCTATCTCCCTTCCGGTGATATCTCCGGCGTGCAGGACCCTTCTCTCCGAATGGCCGCCCTCCCTTCCAAGGTCAAATTCTTCGCCGTTTCCGGAATATTTAGAAAAATTAACCCCCCAGTCCATCAGGTCCTTTACGACGGAGGGGCCTTCTTCCACGACCATTCTGACGACGCTTTCGTCGCATAGGCCGTCGCCGGCGGCAAGGGTATCGTTCACATGCTTTTCGTAGGAATCTTTGGTTAAATTAGTAACGGCGGCGAGTCCGCCCTGGGCATAGTTGGTATTGGATTCGGCTTCTTCTTTTTTTGTGAATATGCCGACGGAAATATCTTTGCCGTATCTGTTGGCAAGAGAAAGGCCCGCTATTCCCGAACCTATAATGAGAATATTAAAATGCTCCATAATGCTCCATAATATTCCATAATCAGGCTGTCCTAATCCCGCCTATAAATTCCACCTTAGAACCGCTTTTCCGTTTACTCCGGTAATTATGAGCTTTATATATTTTGTTCCCGAATTTATAAATAATTTTCTGCTTTTTTTATCGTAATACCGAGGAAATTTTATTATATACTGCTTAGACCAGTCCGTTACGTAGGGGAAAAATTTCCTTAGAAATACCCTTTTTTTCTGCGAAGGCTTTACGCTTTGGGGCATTATGCTTTCTCCTTCGCTGTTTGCCAGATATATCGTCCATATAGAGCGTTTGGAATCCATGTTGTTATAGGACTTTTTAGGAGTATAAACCGAAACCAACAGGGTAATGCGGCTGTTAAATGCCGGCGCCAATCCATTAAATTTTTCTTTATAAGCTTTTGCGTTTAAAAGATAATATTTTGCATATTCCTTTGCATATGCGCGGACAAAAGGACGGCTAAGGTATGTTGCCCTTATATACATTACCGTGTTAAGTTTATTATAAATATCGGCTTTTTTGGTCCATTTTTCAAGAACCGAAAAATATTCGCGCCTTGAACGCGATACGGAAAAAATTCCCGACGAATAAAAAGACGAGCATCCCGAAAGATAAAAGGGCAAAACGGACATTAAAAAAAGTAAAACGGCTAAAACTATTTTTTTTTTCATGCTTCGATTATAATTTTATTATATTGCGGCATTATTGAATTTCATTATTTTTTTTATTATTATCTAAACTATATCTTCTTTGGTAAAAACTGGATGAAGCCTTATGCCGTTTTCCATAAGAAATTCCGAACCGCCTTCCAGCCTGTCAACTACGCATACCGCATCGGTAATTTGATAGCCTTCGTTTCTGGCGTTTTTTGCCGCCTTTAATATTGAACCGCCCGTCGTAACGACGTCTTCTATTATAAGGATATTTGCCCCTTCATATAAAAACTGCGCCGGTTCGATAAGGTTTCCTTTGCCGTATTCTTTTTTTTCTTTTCTGACGACGACGGATTTTAAAGGAAATCCGTCTAAAAAACTTGCCGCAAGGATTGCCGCTATTAAAGGCAGGCCGCCTACCGGCACTCCGGCGATAACCGAAAAATTAAGCAGTTTATTGTCCTTAATTTCATCGTATAATAATCTGCCTATCCGGTATAAATAACTGCCGTCGAAAGTAATCCGCCGCAAATCTATATAGAAGTCGCTTTTTTTGCCGGAAGCGAGGGTAAATTCTTTTTTCTCGAAGCACAGGGTTTTTACTGCGTTCAACACTTCGGTTTTTATGCTCGGGTCAGGTTCTTTTATAGTTTCGCGTGCGCGGTCCATTGTTATGCTACCGGAATAATTTAATAAAAATATTAAAAGATTTCTTTACTGAACAATTTCAGCTGGGTTTGATTTTCGTATTGGGATTCGTCATAAATTTCCTGCGGATATACGCTTGAAAAACAGGCTTCGCAAAAGTTCATTCCGTTTCCTACCGCCCTTCTCAATCCTTCTATGGACAAAAATTTAGTTGTGTTTGCGCCGAGTTTGGCATTTATCTCCTTTTCGGTATATTTGGATGCCATAAGCTCTTCTTTGACAGGCGTGTCTATTCCGTAAAAACAGGGAGATATGACCATGGGGGAGCTTAAACGCAGATGAATTTCTTTAGCCCCCGCAAGTTTAAGCATATCCACGATTTTTTTAGACGTAGTTCCCCTGACCACGGAATCGTCCACTACGACGACCCTTTTGTTCTTAATGACGTCGGGGACGGGATTGAGTTTAACCTTAACGCCGAAATGCCTTATGGCCTTTTTGGGTTCTATAAACGTTCTGCCTACATAGTGATTTCTAGTAAAACCCATTTCAAAATCTATTCCAGATTCTTTTGAAAATCCTAAAGCTGCGGGAACGCCCGAATCGGGAACGGGTATTGTGATATCGGCATCGACGCCGGATTCTCTGGCAAGTTCTTTTCCCATTTGAATTCGCAGTTTGTAAATGGATTTTCCGTTAAACATGCTGTCCGGTCTCGAAAAATATATAAGTTCGAAAACGCAATCCGATTTTTTTTCTAATTCGAAAGGATAAAAACTTTTAATCCCTTCTTTATCGACCAATATTACCTCCCCCGGCTTCACGTCCCTCAGGTATTCGGCATTTATCAGGTCTAAGGCGCATGTTTCGGAAGCAAAAACAATGGAACCGTTAAGCCTGCCTATAACAAGCGGTCTGAAACCGAAAGGGTCTCTTGCGGCTATCATCTCTTTTTCGGAAAGAAAAAGAAAAGAATAAGCCCCTTTAAGTTTTTTTAAAGAATTGGTCACCCTGTCTATAAGAAGGCTTTCCGTCGAAGAAGCGATTAAATGGATTACGACCTCCGTATCGGACGTGGAAGAAAAAATTGAGCCGTTTTCTTCTAGTTCTTCTTTTATAATGCGGGCATTCGTGATGTTACCGTTATGTGCGACGGAGATAGACCCGAAATAATAATCCGCGACAAGAGGCTGGGCGTTTTTAAGAAGCGTTTCGCCGGCGGTCGAATATCTGACGTGTCCGATAGCGTTTTTGCCTTTCAACTGGGACAGGGTATTTTCTTTGAAAACGTCGTTTACGAGGCCCAAACTTTTATGAAAATAAACGTTCACGGTATCGGAAGACGCGATGCCGCATGATTCCTGTCCTCTGTGCTGAAGCGCGTAAAGCCCTAAATATGTGATTTTGGATGCCTCGTCGTTGCCGTATATCCCGAATATACCGCATTCGTCTTTAATTTCTTCCATTTTTTTTAAATCTTACGCTCCTTAAATTAAAATATTTTTTATTACCGAATAATACTCTTCTTTTATTTTATCACTTTTTAAGTTTATTATGCCGTTAATTTTCATTATTCCTTTTTTTACTTCGCCTAATTTTTTCATATGAACTTTATGTTCTATAAGGATTTTATCCATTTCCGCTTCACGCCGTCCGCCGGCGCCTTTACCGACCGTTACGACGAAAGCCTGCTCAAATTCAGAAAATAAAAACTCGTCTGGTCTGGCGTCCATAACGTCCCAGTTTAAGCCTATATCAAAGCCGAGAGTTTCTCCGGGGTTCGTTATGGAACTTTCGGCTAACGCGGTAAAAATTCCTCCTTCGCTGATATCCGCGGCGCTTTTAATATAACCGCCGAGTATCAGCGACCTTAAGCAGTTTTGAAGCCGCACTTCATAATCTAAATCTATATCCGCGGGTTTCTGATAAGAATCTTTATTAATGCACTCCATATATAAACTTCCGCCCAAATCGCCCTTAAGCCTTCCGAGCAGATAAATGCCGTCGCCCGCGTCTTTAAAATAAGGAGTTGCGGCGCGGCTTACATCGTCTATAAATCCGACCATTCCGATAACGGGCGTCGGATAAATTTTAGAAATTACCGTTTTGCCAGCTTCTTTTTTCGACGTTTCGTTATAAAAACTGACGTTGCCGCTTATGACGGGCGTACCGAGCTTTTTAGCGGCGTCTTTTATGCCTTTTACCGCTTCGCTGAACTGCCACATAATCTCGGGGTCTTCGGGGCTTGCAAAATTAAGGCAGTCCGTAACGGCGACGGGGGTGCCTCCGCAGGCGGATATATTGCGGGCGGACTCCACGACTGCCAGAGCGCCGCCTATATATGGATTTAAATATGTATATTTAGAATTTCCATTCACGTCGAGCAAAAATCCTTTGTCGCATTTTCTGCCGGTTTTGGTTTTGCCGCCGCTTTTAACGCGGACGACCGCGGCCGAAAAACCGGGCGGAACGACCGTGCTGGTTCCTATGGTATAGTCGTATTGGGTAAATACCGGCCTTTTAGATGCTATATTCGGGTGGGCTATAATTTTTTTCGCGGCATTGTTTAAATTGGCGGGAATTTTATAACCGCGCATATTTACGGAAAATATTTTCTTTAGATAACCGGGTTTAACTTTAGGCCTGTCGTAAACGGGACCATTAACGACGGCATCTACGCCGAGGCTTTTATAAAATTTAGAATTACGATAAAACTTTATGGCCTTTTCTTCTATTACTTCGCCGACTTTAACGCAATTTAACCCCCATTTATCGAAAACGTCCGCGAGACGGGCAAAGTTTTTTCCATCGCAGGCAAGAAGCATCCTTTCCTGAGATTCGGAAAGCATTATTTCGATAGGAGTCATTCCGGGAGTTCTTAGCGGAATAGTGTCAAGGTCTATGAGCATGCCGTGTCCGCTTTTGTCCGCCATTTCGAAAGAAGAACTGGTCAATCCGGCCGCCCCCATATCCTGAATGGATACTATTAATTTTTTATTCATCGATTCGAGGCAGGCTTCAAGCAGCAACTTTTCGGTAAACGGGTCGCCTACCTGAACCGTGCTTCTTCTTTTATTCTTTTTTAAGTCGAATTCCTCGGAAGCCATAGTCGCACCGTGTATTCCGTCCATTCCCGTCGATGAGCCGACATAAACGACGATATTCCCGACTTCGCATTTAGAAGACAAAAAAATCCCGTCTTTCTTGGCTATCCCTATCGTAAAAGCGTTTACGAGTATGTTGTCGTTATAACACCCGTCAAAAACGACTTCGCCGCCAACCGTCGGCACGCCCATGCAGTTTCCGTAAAATCCGACCCCTTTAACGACTTCGGAAAGATAATAGGGCGTTCTGGGCTCGGAAAAACTTCCGAACCTCAATGAATTAAGATTTGCTACCGGTCTGGCTCCCATAGTAAAAATATCGCGCATTATGCCTCCTACGCCGGTCGCCGAGCCCTCGAAAGGCTCTATAAAAGAAGGATGATTATGGCTTTCCATTTTAAAAACAAGGACATCTCCGTTTCCGAAATCTACCGCGCCCGCATTTTCCCCCGGTCCTATCAGAACTTTTTCTCCTTCGGTTGGAAGAGTTTTAAGATAGATTTTCGAGCTTTTATAGGAACAATGCTCCGACCACATCGCGGAAAATATGCCGAGTTCGAAATCGTCCGGAACATGCCCTATCAGCTTAGATATATTTTTATATTCGCCGGCCGATAATCCGAACAATTTGTAATTTTCGTCTTTATCTTTATCTTTATTTTTATCTTTATTTTTATCTTTGCGCATATGTTTTATTTTATTAATTTAATTTTTTTGGATTTTTTGAATTTTACTAAATATTTAATATGCGATAATATGCCGGAGTTTAAAAAATTCATCTTTCTTTAACATATTTAATAATAGATTTAAAAATATAACCTCCGTCTCCGCTGCCGAGCAATTTTTCCGAGGACCTTTCCGGATGAGGCATAAGGCCCATTACGTTAAGATTTTTATTAGAAATGCCGGCTATATTAAAAAGAGAGCCGTTAGGATTTGAATCTCCGGTGAATTCCCCTTTGGAATCGCAGTATTTAAAAATTATGCGGTCGTTCCTGCGCAAGCCGTCTATTATGCCTTTCGTCGCAAAATAGTTGCCGTCGTGGTGGGCGATAGGCATTTTAAGGACTGAGCCCTTTCTTGCCGCGCACGTGAAAGGGGTATCGGATTTTATGACGTTCAAATAAACGTCTTTGCATTCAAACTTTAAGGAAGCGTTAGGCAGCATAACCCCGTCTAAAAGGCCGGCTTCCAAAAGTATCTGGAACCCGTTGCATATGCCAAGAATTATACCGCCTTTATCTGCGTAGCCTTTAAGTGATTCCATAACCGCGCTTCTTGCCGCCAGCGCGCCCGACCTCAGATAGTCTCCGTACGAAAAACCGCCCGGAATTACGATAAAATCATATTTTTTAATGTTCTTAATTTTATCTTTATGCCACAGAAAAGACGCATTTACGTTAAAAATGTCCGTTAAAACTCGATATACGTCGAAATCGCAGTTCGAACCCGGAAAAACGGTAATACCCGCATTTATATTGTTATTTTTCATTTATTTTATTTTATTTTATTTCGATGCTGAATTCTTCCATAAGAGGATTAGAAAGGATTTTTTCCGATATTTCGTTTATTTCGTCTTCAAGTTTTCCGGATTCTGCCGCACCTGCGCCCGAAAATTTATATTTTTTTTTCGTATCTACCGAAAGTTCGATGTATTTTCCTACTCTTACGTCCTCGATATTGCCGTAACCCGAAGATTTAAGAACCGATAAAACGGCTTTTCCCTGCGGGTCTAAAACTTCTTCTTTTAATTTAATTTTAATTATGGCCTTTTTCGTCATTTTTCCCCTCTTTATTTCCGTTGCGCTTCCGTTATATTTGCGTTCTATTCGGCGCCGTATCTGTCGAATATATAATTTATGTATTTATAATAATAGTTTATGTCGAAAAGGGCCTCAATCTCTTCCTGCGTTAAATATTTTGAAACCAAAGCTTCTTTTTTTATCAGTTCTTTGAAGGATGTCCGGCTCAGGATGCTTTCGTGCGCCGTCTTTTGAACTATTTTATAGGCTTCTTCCCTCAGCATCCCCTTGTCTATCAAAGAGAGCAAAATCTTCTGAGAAAAAATAACCCCTTTCGTTAAATCGATATTTTTTAACATGTTTTCTTTATTTATATTCATATTGTCTATAATGAAAGTAAGCTGATGAAGAATATAATAAGCTAAAATGGTGGAATCGGGGCCTATGATTCTTTCTACGGAAGAGTGCGATATGTCTCTTTCGTGCCAGAGGGGTATATTTTCAAGAGCCGAAATAAGGTTTGACCTTAGTACCCGCGAAAGGCCGCAGATATTTTCCGATATTATGGGGTTTTTCTTGTGCGGCATGGCGGACGACCCTTTTTGTCCCGCCGCAAAAGGCTCTTCGGCTTCCGAAACTTCAGTTCTCATAAGATGCCTGATTTCTAGGGCTATTTTTTCGCAGGATGCCGCCAGCGACGCAAGGGAATAAAAGACGTCGGCATAAACGTCTCTTTGAATGACCTGATTAGACAAAATATCGTTAAGGTTAAGCTGTCCTAGCGCAATCTTCTCGACTTCCGGAGGTATGTTCGCATAGGTTCCGACGGCCCCCGAAAGCTTGCCGAAAGAAGCTGAGCGGAGCGCGTTTTTAATCCTGCCTTCGGCTCTTTTAATTTCTTCGTAAAATATCAAGAGCTTAAAACCAAACGTAACGGGTTCGGCGTGAATTCCGTGGGTTCTTCCCATCATAGGCGTAAATTTGTGCCTTAATGCCTGATTTCTTAAGGAATCTTTCAGCGCGGACGTTTTCTTGGATATAAGTTCGAGGGCTTCCCTTAATATCAGTGAAAAAGACGTGTCCCCGATATCCGACGACGTCAGTCCGAGATGAATAAACCGGGAATCTTCTCCGACGTATTTCGCCACGTTGGTTAAAAACGCTATAACGTCGTGTTTCGCGACGCGTTCTATTTCTTCTATTTCATTAACGTTAAACCTTGCATTTTTAATAATTTTCTCAAAAGATTCGTCTGGGATTCTGCCGGTTTTATTGTAAGCCGTGCAGACCGCAAGCTCTACTTTCAGCCATGTTTGATATTTATTTTCCAGCGACCATATCCTTGAAATTTCCGGCAGGGAATATCTTTCTATCAAATTTTGGCCTCCGATTAAAACGAATATTAATTAATTTCTATAATAATAATTATGAATTAATATAAATTAAAATAAATTAAATTTTTTACTTTTTCGTCGCGATGGCTATTTTATAAAGGCCGTGTTGGATGCTAAGACCCATGACGTTTACGATGCTCGATGCGGTAGATTTTTTATCGGCCTTTATGACTATGGTCGGACTTCCTTTCTCCGCCTTTATGTTTTTTAAAAATAAAGACAGCTGTTTCTTTGACAGCCGTTTATTTTTATAAAATATCTTTCCCGATTTAGTAATGTAAATTGTAATAGGTTTCTTAGAAGAAGTAAAGGACCTTACTCCCGATTTTGGCAGATGTATTTTTATGCCGTAACTTGAAGTAAAAGTCGTAGTCATCATAAAAAAAATCAGCAGGGTCAGGAAGACGTCGACCATATTGATAACGTTTATAACCGGGTCCGCTTTTCTTCTTGATACGAACTTCATATTATTATATATCCGTTAAGATATTGCCTGAATTTTATAAAACTATATAATAAGAGATGTTAGAATAATAAATTAATCTTTCCTTACGAAAGATATAACCCTAGACGCGGTATCTTCCATTGCGGCGCCGAAGTTAAACGCCTTGGAAGCAAAATATTTTAAGAATAAAAAAGATATTATGGCGATTATAAGGCCTATCGCGGTAGAGTACAACGCCTCCGAAATGCCCAGAGCTAAAAGATGGGGGTTCGTTATTCCGTTCTGGTAAGAAACGGCGCTTAGAGCTTTAATCATGCCCACGACCGTTCCCAGAAGGCCTAATAACGGAGCTATGGTGGTAATGGCGCTGAGTCCTTCCAGATTTTTTTCAAGGTCCAGATACGCCCTTTTGCCTGATTCTTCGACCTCGAGCTTAACGGTTTCTATAGAATTTTTATAATTGTCTATAATCGCAAGATAAATTTTTGCCATGGGCGTTCCCGCCGCTATGCACATTCCTTTTGCCTTTTCTATATCGCCTTCTTTAAGGGATTTTTCGATATTAAAGATAAAATCTTCGGGAAATATTTTTGACTTTCTAAGGCTGTAAAAACGTTCGATTATAATCGCAAGAGCGATAACGGAGCATAATATTAAAGGATATAAGAAAAACTCCTTTAAAAGTTCGGTTTGATTAAACATAATATTTTACTCTGATTTTTTTAAATTCTTTGGAGCTTTCCAGCGCGTCGAAATCGCTTATGCCGGTGAGCGAGGATATTTTCTCCATAACTTTATGCGCCTCTTCTTTGGATTTCGAATGTATCATGGTGAATATATTGTATTCCCACTTTCCCGGATATACCGGCCTTAAATAGCAATGAGACACTTCTTTTAAAGAGGACATAACCTTGCCGTTTTTATCGGCATCCGCCGGGTCGGATTTCCATATGCCCATGACGTTGTGGCCGAAACCCGCCTTCTGATGATATAAGACGCAGGCGAACCTGCGCATTTTTTTATCGGTTATAAAATTTTTAATTGTACCGAGTAAATTTTCCTGAGTTATCCCGAGATTTTCCGATAAGTTTTTAAAAGGCTCCGGAACTATTTCTATATCCTTTTGGAGCTCCCTTATGCATGCCTTTTCAAAATCGGAAATTTTTATATCCGAATCGTTTTTAAAATCTTCATGGGAAAAAAATTTAGGAGAAGAGGGGACTTCGCCGGTCATATCAAAATTAACGCCTATTTTAAACAGCTTTAACGTAGGAAGGATTAAATAGTCGGAAGCTTTGGCGGATATGCCGAGGGCTTTTATTTCGTCTTCCAGAACCCTTTCGGAAGGCAGGGTAATAGTAAACCAGATATTGTATTCGTGGTTTCTTAAATAGTTATGGCTGACGCCGCTATGAGAATTTATAATGTCGGCGGACGATTCTATAAGGCTGTCGTCTATTTTGAAGGCGGCCAGCGTACTTTTGTATCCGATATTGTGGGAATCGAATATGGCGCTTATTTGACGGATAATTTTATTGCTTTTTAAATTTAATATTCTGTCTATTACTTCCTGCTCCTTAACGCCTATAATATTTGCAATGCTTAAAAACGGACGCGCGGATATAGGAAAGTCGGTCTGAAGTATATTTAATATTTTTTTTTCGGTTAATTCTAATTCCATATTTATAATTTAATTAAGGATAATTAATAATTATATTTGGGTTTAAACAGTTTTTGTTTTTATTTAATATTTGATTATATCAATTTATCCGGATAACCGTCAAGACATAAAAAAACCTCCGGTCGCCAGATTAACCGCCGGAGGTTTTTAATTTTTTGGGCTTGAGAACTTAAGATCAAGATATCTTAACGCCGTCGTCGTAATGCCGCATTATTTTAAGGATTCGAGATAGCCGGCTAACGCGTCGACTTTTGACGAAGACATGCTTTTATGGCCTGGCATTATGGCCGTGTAGGAACTGCCGTTGATGGTAACGGAAGTATTCGGCTGAAAATGCGAGTCAGGATTAATTATCTGCGCTTTAATCCACGAAAGGCTTCTGCTGCTGCCCTCGTGGGATAAATCCGGACCAACGGCGCCGCCCTGTCCGTTAATGGCGTGGCAGGCTACGCAGCCTTCGGAGCTGAAAAGCGAAGCGCCGGAAGCGGCAAAAACCGTAGAAGCGCTGAATACCAACGCCGCTGCTATAAGCAATGATGAAGCGAACTTTTTCATAATAAATTTCCCCTTTTTTTTAAAGAAAATTAAATTGATTTTCTATTATTATTATAATATATATTATAATAATTCTTACGTCAATAGATTTTAACTACACGGATTTTAAAAACAGATATTAAAAAAAAATCGTTCCGTTTATTAAAATCCATTAAAATTTTTCTTGCATTTTTAATTATATAACATATAATAAAAAATTGCTTTGATATTTTAATTTTAATTCTTTATGGAGATATGTGCTCCAAAGCCAAAGGAGGTAAGGGTAAAATGAATTCTTTAGGAACGCATTTACTTTTAGAACTGAAAAAATGCAGGAAAAATATTCTGGGCGACCTTGACTTTGTAGAAGCGGCTATGCTGGATGCCGCGGCCGAAGCAAAAGCTACTATAGTCGAGCATAAATTTCATGAATTTAATCCGTTTGGAATCAGCGGAATGGTAATAATCGCAGAGTCGCATCTTTCTATACATACTTGGCCCGAATACGATTACGCCGCCGTAGATATTTTTACCTGCGGAAATTTAATAAAGCCTCAGGAAGCGGCGGAGTTCCTCATAGAAAGATTCGGGTCGTCCGAGCCTCAAATTATGGAGGTAAAAAGAGGGCTTATATCTATCCACGGAGAAGAGCTTCCCCATAAGGTGCTTTGCGAAGAACAGCTCGTCGTTCGTTAGCGTAAAATCTGAATCAAATTTTCGTCGAATTTACCGTAAAGGGATATTTTTTGCAAATTTTCCGAATCGGGTTTTTCTTTTTTTTCTATTTTCGCGAGGGCTTTTTTTATCCCTTCTTCGTCAAAAGGTTTTTTAAAATTAAAGGCGTTGCGCCGCAAATCCAAAAGGGGATAGAGAACGAACTTGCGGTTAAAAATCTCCGCATGAGGCAGTTTAATATCCGGCAAGTCCAATTTTATATAGATATTTGAAGCGTTATCTAAAATAAAAAGCATATCTATATCTATGATTCTGGGCATATTCCTTTCGGTTCCGCTTTTTCTTCCCATACTTTTTTCTATTTCTTTTAAAATGCCGAGAATGTATTTTCCTAAGCGGGGGAAAGATTCGCCTGTTCCGGAAAAAATCCGCTTCGCCGGATTCAATCCGAATAAAACCGCGCAATTTAAAAAATAGGGCTGCTCCGTCGCGCCCGCGCCTACCGGAGAGGATAAATATATATCGGAAGCGCCCGAGGCAGATATTCCGGCTATTTCTTTTTTAACCGAACTAATCGCATTCAGCAGGTTAATTTCTAAATTTCCAACATTGCTGCCGAACCCAAGGCAGATATAAAAGCGGGAACGGCGGCGGCCGCGCGGTTCCAATTTATCCGCCCATGCGAACCAAAGCCTCTTTAATGCGGCTTTCGTTTATCGTCAAAGAAAATCTTATAAAACCTTCGCCGTGGGCGCCGAATCCGGAACCCGGCGTTACTATTATGCCCGTTTCGTTCAGCAAGGATATCGCAAACTCTTTAGACGTCATGTTTATTTTAGGAACATGAGACCAAACATAAAACGTGGCATCCGACTTATAAATTTTATATCCTAATTTTTCTAAGCCTCCTACCAGCAAATCCCTTCTTTTTTTGTAAATCAGGTTATTTTCTTCCACGATGCGCAGTTCGTTGTCCAATCCGTATGCCCCGGCAAGCTGAATAGCCTGAAACACCCCCGAATCCAAATTTGTCTTGACGGCTCCAAGCCCTTTTATTATGTCTTCGTTTCCCGCGGCGAATCCTATTCTGAAACCCGTCATATTGAACGTTTTCGAAAGCGAATGAAACTCTATTCCTATATCTTTTGCGCCGGCGGCTTCCAAAAACGAGCGGTTTTCTTTTTCTCCGGTAAATACTTCCGAATATGCAAAATCATGGGCGACTATTATATCGTTTTTCTTGGCAAATTTTACCGTTTCTTTGAAAAAATGCATGTCCGCCGTTGCGGATGTTGGGTTGTTGGGATAATTTAAAAACATTAATTTTGCTTTGCTCAATATATCTTTGGGTATGGAAGAAAAATCGGGCAGAAAATCGTTTTCTTCTTTAAGCGGCATGATATGCGGAATTCCGCCGGCAAAGATAGTTCCAGCATTATATACCGGATAACCGGGGTCAGGTATTAAAACGACGTCTCCAGGATTTATAAAAGCTAAAGGAAGATGCCCGATGCCTTCTTTTGAACCAATAAGGGACAGGACTTCGGTTTCGGGGTCCAACGAAACCGCGAATCTATTTTTATACCAATCGGAAACGGATTTTCTGAACTTTAAGAGTCCTTCGTACGAAGGATATTTCTGATTAGCTTCTATTCCGCTTTCTTTTTTTAATACATCGACTATGGCTTTAGGCGTCGGAAGGTCCGGGTCGCCTATGCCGAAGCTTATTATATCGATGCCTCTTGCTTTCACCTGAGATTTAAGCCTGTCGATTTCGGCAAAAAGATAAACCGGCAGTTTGTTTAATCTATCGGAAAATTTAAATTTCATAAAGCTGTTTGAACCTCCTTTTATTTTATGGCATTGCGGTATATTTTATATTAAAATTTTTTCGATGTCTATATATTTTAAAGCCATATCCCTAAGAGCCGCAGGGGCATGAAGATGTTTTTTTTCCCGCAGATAAGGGATATCCCCTAAAATAGGAACGCGGGTAAATTCCGAAAGCGTTTCTTTGTTGGACGATACGCTTTCGTCTATTTCGTCCGATGCATTATTTATAATTATACCCGATATTTTAATATCGTGGCATTTTGCGTATTCGATATTTAAAAGCGTCTGGTTTATCATGCCCAATCCCGCCTTGGTTACTAAAATCACGCTTGCGCCTATATATTTTGCGATATCTATAATAAAATGCCCCCTCTTTAACGGAACAAGCATTCCGCCGGCTCCTTCGACGATTATGTATTCGTAAATCTTGTTTAATTCGTAAAATGCAAAAATAATGTCTTTTATGCACAATGTTTTGCCTTCAAATCTGGCGGCAGCATACGGAGACAAAGGCGCTTTGAAAGCGCAAGGGGTAATAACGCGCGGGTCAGCTTCCAGACCGGCGATATTTTTTATATAATTGCCGTCTATATAATTTTTCGAACCGTCTTCGTTAATATCCACGCCGGTTTCGACGGGCTTCATATATCCGGCGTTAAGCCGTTTCTGCCTGAATGCGAGCAATAGAAGAAGGCTGGCAAATGTTTTGCCTATATTCGTATCTATTCCGGTTACAAAAAAAATTTTATCGGACATAATATTTAAGGTTGCTAAAAGCGCTAAAAGGAGGGATTTTCCCCCGATAATAATTTCGGGGGAAAATAAAAAACTTACTTTACGCCTAATTTTTTAAGCGTAATAGGACCGATTATTCCGTCTGCTTTAAGACCGTTCTTTTTCTGAAACGCTTTGACTGCATTTGTGGTCATAGGGCCGATCATTCCGTCCACTTTACCTTTATAAAGCCCGTCTTTTGCAAGAATCTGCTGGGCCGCTTTAATTTTAGCGGCGGATATGGTTTTAACAGCTTTTTTTGCGACGACTTTTTTAACGGCGGTTTTAACGGCGGTTTTTTTTGCGGTTTTAGCGTTATTCATGGCGAATGAGCTTGAAGGTATCGCGATTAAGGCTAAAAATAAAACCGATAAAAATAATTTTTTCAATGTATTTCACCTCCTTTTTTGAAAATATTTTAACTTTTTATTTGTATCATTTTTGTAAAATAATTGCAACTAAAAAGTGAACTCCTGCTCCCAAAATTCGTTTCTTGTCCTTTCGTTTCTTATCCTATTATCTCTATGCCGAAATGTCCGCCGGCTGCGCTTCTATTTATTTAAATTAAAATAGAATTAAAATTAATTGGATTAATTTAAGTTTAAAGCTTTTTTGATAGTTGCGATAAATTCTATGGGCTCAAATTTTACGACGTAAAAATCAGCGCCTGCCCTCATGCCTTTATCGGAATTTTCCGCTCCGCTTAAGGAAGAATGCATTATTACCGGAATATTTTTGTATTTATCGTCCGACTTCAGCGTCTTGGTGAAAGTATAGCCGTCCATAACCGGCATTTCTACATCGCATATAATGGCGTCTATTTTATATTGGCCGCCATATACTATGTCGAGCGCGGCCTTGCCGTTTTCCGCCATTACCGTATTGAATCCTTCTTTCATCAATGCGTTATTGACTATTTTTCTTGCGGAAGAGGAATCGTCTATAACAAGTATCGTCCTGCTTCCTCCGATTTCGTTTTTTTCTTCTTCTATCTGCCTGTTTTCTTTGCTGTAAAATCCAAGTTCGTCAACGATAGACTCGAAATCAAGCAAAAGCAAAAGTTCGTCGTTTTCGACCTTGATAATTCCGGTAACCTTGGAATCGACGGAACTGACCGAAGAAAGTTCCGGCGCGCTTATATCCTGCCATGATACACGCCTGATTTTGGTCGTTTCATGAACGACAAAACCGACTTTAATTTTATTGAATTCGGTAATAATTACCTTAAAATTTTTCTTGTCCAATTCATCCGGTTCTATTATGCCCATCCATTTCGGAAGGTTAACCAACGGAACCACTGAACCCCTTAAATTGAACATGCCTTCCACGAATTCGGAAGTATTGGGGGTTTCGGATATATCTTCCGGCATCTTAATGATTTCTATAACTTTTGCGACATTAATCCCGTATATCCCTTCCCTTTCCTCTCCTTCTTCGTCTATCCTGAACAATCTGAAATCGACCAATTCCATTCTGTTTTGCCCGACTTCCAGTATATCGTGGCCCGGGTTTATTTGATTTGCCATAATTTTCTCCTTTTAATAATACTTTTAATAAAAATTGTTTTAAACAAATTTTATATTTTTTTTTAGTTTATTACAATCAATTTTTATTACCCAAATCCAGACATGAAATAAATATATTCCTTTTCCGATACCTTTATAGGAATTTTTTTAAATTGCAAACTATCGTCCGGATTACTTTTTAATATTTTTTCATAATCGTTTTATTTCTTACCGGTA
>JAJYHI010000044.1 GCA_021784835.1 bacterium | reverse complement strand
TTTTGCAATTATTTCCGTTAGAGTTGGCAGGTACCGCCAACGGTATTATGAATACTTTCAGTTTTATCGGAGCCTTATCGATACCCGTGGTTTTAGGGGCCATTATCGGCTATACGGGTAATTTCTCTTTTGCTTTTGGCGTAACGGCGGTCTGTTTTTTTCTTGCTTTTATATTTTCGTATAATGTTCTAAAACTTCCAAAGGGTTATTAAAAAAGCGGATAAGATTTATTTATTCTTATACCCCTGTCTGCATTTGCAGATTATTTATAAAAATCTTGGTTTTTTTAGTAAGGTATAAAAAAACAAAGAAATCTATCTGTACAATTTTATTAATGATATAATAAATGCAGTTTAAAAATAATTTGAGTAAATATTTAATGGAGTAAAAATACAGACGGTCAAAAATGAGGTTGCCGACCTTCTCAAACGCTTGCCTGATAATTGCACTTTAGAAGATATACAGTATAATTTATATGTGATACAAAAAATTGCAAAAAGGGGACCAAAAAGGGGACAGACTTATTTATTTTCTTATACCAAGAAACTGTGAATAATACTTTTAATGAAGGTTTGATATTTTAGTCCCTTTTTTGAAGCAATAATTTTTATTTTCTCTAAATCTTCCGAAGAAATTCTAAGAGTTATAGTCTTATCTTATTTTTTATATAATCTTTTGCGGTATTCTTAAGCTTGTTTATATTTTTCGTGTCATTTTTTATAGATTTTAAATCTAAACGCCTCTTTTTTTAAGTAATTTTTTGTTTTTATTTTTATCGAAAATAATTTTCATTTTTTAATTATAACGTAAATTATAAGTATTTACAATGTCAATACTTACGGGCCATCCGGCAGATAAATAAGGCAATATTAATGTAAAAATATATCGTTTGGGGGTTGAAGCGTATGCCGTCTAAATCTAATTCAGATATTCTGATTAGAAATCTTTTGCCCGACGATTATAATATGACAAAAGCGGCTAAGACTATCGGAAATACGAAACAGTTTATCAGCTTCCTGGCAAAAAAGTTCGGGATTAAGAAACCGAGCAAGGCATAAAAAGGAAAGCAAGTCTATCTGTATAATTTTATTAATGGTATAATAAATATAAGTTTAAAAATAAGTGGGTAAATATTTAACGGAGTAAAAAATGCAGACGGTCAAAAACAAAGTTGCCGACCTTCTAAAGCGCTTACCTGATAATTGCACTTTAGAAGATATACAGTATCATTTATATGTAATACAAAAAATCGAACGCGGTTTGAAGGACGAGGAAGAAGGCCGCGTTTACGAAGAAAAAGAAATTGAAGAGAAAATGTCCAAATGGCTCGAAAAATAATCTGGACATTAGAAGCCGTCGACGACCTTGAATCGATTGCAACATATATAGCCAGAGATTCTCATTTTTATGCAAAATCTTTCGTCCGTGAAATCATAAATGCAAGCCTTTCTCTTAAAGAATTTCCTCAAAGAGGCCGCATAGTTCCTGAATTTTCAAATTCTGCCGTCCACGAGCTTTTTATAAAAGAATACCACCTTATATATAAAATAGAAGAATCCCGCATCGTCATACTTGGTATTATCCACGGTAAAAGAGACCTTAAGACTTTACCTGAAAAAGACAAATGGAAAAATTGATTTTCATTATGGCCGGATTTTCACATAGGCATATTTTTTACAAGCATAAATACATATTAAAATTAATAACTTATAATAAATAATAACCGGACTCAAAATCCGGCTGGAGCAATCCCATGGGGGTTCGATTCCCCCCTTCGGCACCATATCAACTTTTAATTTCAAACCTATGTTTTTGGCTTAAAATAACGCCGGCTTAAAATCTAGCCCTTAGATACTGTTTCGGCCATTCTATATCTACGCCGAGTTTATGCGCTGCCATAAGCGGCCAGTAGGGATTTCGTAGCAACTCCCTGCCCATCTCGACCATATCCGCAGTTCCCGAACTCAATATGAAATCGGCAAACTCCGGTTTCGTAATGAGCCCCACTCCCGAAACGGCAATACCGGCCTTTTCCCTTATCTCTTTTGCGAAGCCGAGCTGGTAGCCGTAGTATATATTCATTTTGGCGTTAGGAGCGATACCTCCAGAAGAACAGTCTATTAAAGAAACTCCAGCTTCTTTCAGCATTTTTGCCAGAACAACCGCCGATTCAATGTCAAAACCTCCTTCTACCCAATCCACGGCCGAAATTCTTACGAATATAGGTTTGTTTTTCGGCCAGCTTTCCGATTTTATAGCTTCTAGTACCTCCAACAGCAGTCTTGCCCTGTTTTCTAAGGAACCGCCGTAGCTATCTTTTCTTTTATTCGATAAAGGCGACAAAAACTCGTTTATTAAATAACCATGGGCGGCGTGTATTTCTATAAGGTCGAATCCGGCCTTATCGGCATTTTTTGCTCCGTTTGCGAAATCCTTTATAACCTTTTTAATATCGTTTTCATCCATTTCTTTTGGAACAGGATAGCCTTCATTAAACGGAATAGGACTTGGCCCCAGAACCTGCCACCCTCCTTCGTCCTGTTTTAGCGGGTTGTCTCCAAGCCAAGGAGCGTTTGTCGATGCCTTTCTTCCGGCATGCGCCAGCTGTATTCCCATTACCGACCCGCAGGATTTACAAAATTTTACCAATGGGCTAAAAGCGTCAACCTGCCTTTCGTTCCATATTCCGGCATCGTAAGGGCTTATTCTCCCCTCAGGACTGACGCCGGTAGCCTCGACTATAATAAGTCCGACCCCGCCCACGGCTCTTGCTCCGAGATGCGCCGCGTGAAAATCTCCTACTACCCCGTCAACCGCGGAATACATACACATAGGCGCCATCATTATTCTGTTTTTTATTTTTATTCCGCCTATTTCTATAGGCTCAAAAAGCATTCTCATAATAGGCCGTCCTCCTTCTTATGTTAAACTTATTTGCTACTTATCAGATTATATCACATTTTTTACCGTAAAAAAGCCTTGTTATGGTATAATTATTTTAATGGATAACATCAGAATAGGAAGCGGTTACGACATACACAAGTTTTTGGAAATCGCGCTTTTTGAAAATGCCGCTAAAAAATTATATCTCGGAGGCGTATTAATAGAAGGGCATATAGGGGTTGCCGCCCATTCCGACGGCGACGTCGTGCTTCACTCGCTAACCGATGCCCTCCTTGGAGCCTTATCCCTCCCCGATATAGGCGTTCTTTATCCGGATAATCTTAAATCCACGAAAGGAATTAACAGCATAGAAATAATAAAATACGCCTACGGCTTGGTAAAAGATAAAGGATACGGCTTAGTCAACGCGGATATTACCATTATAACGCAGACTCCTAAAATTTCCGCATACAAAGAACAGATGACGGTTTCGATATCTTCCGCTTTAGGCGTCGATAAAACGCGCATAAACATAAAAGGAAAAACGAAAGAAGGACTCGACTCGGTCGGAAAGCAAAAAGCCATAGAATGCTTCAGCGTATGCCTGCTTTCTAATGAATAAACTTTCGCACCGGTAAAAAAATGAAAAATTACGCCGTAATGCTTGCCGCGGGAACGGGTTCCCGGACGGGCGCCGCAATACCCAAACAGCTTATAAAAATTAACGGGAAAGAAATTATACTCCTCAGCCTCGAAATTTTTTTAAAATCAAAAATTAATTTCGAAAAGGTTATCGTAGCGACCCCGCCGCCGTCGGTTTTTAAATTTGACTGGAATAATTTTTTTAAAAAAAATCTCGGAAACGGCGAAATAGAAAAATTGAGGATAATAACAGGCGGAGAAACGAGACAGCAGTCGGTAAATAATTCTATAAAATATTTAGAAAGTATTATTTCTCCTGCCGAAACGGAAAATACCGTCGTTTTTATACATGACTCCGCAAGGCCTTTCGTAACGGACGAAGAACTGCATTTATTGTTTAAGAAAACATCCGCCGGAGGCGCCGCTTTTCTCTGTTCCGAAGTCACTGAAACTATAAAAGAAATTAACAACGGAGCAAAAACCGGAATTGTAACTGAAAACGTAACCAGAACCGCAAATCCGGAAATGAAAACACTAAAAAGGGATAACTTGATATCCGCCAAAACCCCTCAGGTTTTCAAATTTGAAATTATAAAAAAGGCGCTCGCAAAAGCCGCAGGGGAAAATTTTATATCGACCGACGACGTTTCTCTCGTCGAGAATTTAGGCTTAACGGCGGCGGCCGTTAAATCTACCGATTTTAACATTAAAATAACTTCGGCGCTCGATATCGAGATAGCGAAGCTTTTCTTAAGCAGATTCAAACAAATACCATAATCCCGCATATATAAGGCGTTTTTTTAATTCAGCGCCTGTTCCTTATCGTAATTTATTCTTGCGAATATCATCCTTCCGCTCGACGTTTGCAAAACGCTCGTGACCACGACGTTAAGCTCCGAACCCACCAATTTCATGGCATCTTCTACTACCACCATAGTCCCGTCGTCCATATATGCGATACCCTGGTTTTTTTCCCTGCCTTCTTTGGCTATTAATACTGTCATTATTTCTCCGGGAAGCAGAATAGGCCTGAGTGCCCTAACGAGGTCGTTTATATTTAAAACCTTTATATTTCTAACCTGCGCAACTTTATTAAGATTAAAATCGGTGGTAATAATCTTGCCGTTTTTTTCTTTGGCAAAAGCGATTAATTTCGCATCGACCTCTTTTATATTGGGATAATCGGCATCCGTAAACTCGATGTTTATGTTTTTATCTTCTCTAAGCTCTTTCAGTATATCCAAACCTCTCCTACCCTTAACCCTTTTGAGCGGGTCCTGGGAATCGGCTATGTGCTGGAGTTCGTGCAAAACAAAAGTAGGTATCACAAACGTTCCGTCTATGAAGCCGGTTTTGGAAACGTCAAGTATTCTTCCGTCGATTAAGGAACTGGTATCGATAACTTTATAGTTGCGGCATTGTTCCCCGCCTGCGCTTTTAACCTGAAAGTCTTTTGAATCCGCCTGTTTAGTTCCTATGCCGAAATCGTCCGCTACCCTTAATCCTATAATCAATCCAAGGTAACCCGCCACGAAGTTAACGAAAGCGTAGGTAATATATCCCAGGTCTGAACCGGTAAAAAATGATTTAAACAGCTGGTAAGTAATATAATTGATTATAAAAAGCCCGATAAAAAGTCCCATTCCTCCCGTAAGAATTTTTTTGGTAGAAATAGACTCCATGCTTTTTTCTACGGAAACTACGATAAAACCTATTGTAAAACCAAATAAAAGACCTACATAAGATAAAAAATCGTTATGCCAGTATTCCTTGCCTATCAAAAAGCCGAGAATAGCGGAAATAAGAACAAGCATTATCCTTACGAAAAGGATAGGCTTCTTATTGAAAATTTTCATTTATCCTATCTGTTAATTAATTATTTTAAAAAACGCTAAGCGTTTAAATTTAAATTGGAAGATTGAACGGGAGCGCCTATAAATATCCTTTTTATCTTTTCATCTATAAAAGTTTCAGGCCTGTTCATTACGGTCGAAAGCTCTTTGATAATTAAGTTTTTTGCCTTTTCAAACATCTTTTTTTCCGCAAAAGACAGCTCTTTCTCGCACTTTAAAATATACAGGTCCC
>JAJYHI010000081.1 GCA_021784835.1 bacterium | reverse complement strand
ATTGCAAAAATATTATTGCAAACAGCGAAAATTATGCAATGTTTTTAATTGCAATATTGAGGAAAAGCCGTTGCAAAAGTGGGGAATTTCGTTTGCAATTTTGGGGAGAAACGATTTGCAAAAAACATACTGTCGGCACGTATGGCGATTTGAGCGGGTTGGTCGCCCTATCCCAAATCAAAAAGTTAGAATTAGGAGAGTAAGGTGAGTTGCCATATATTTATTAAATAAGGTCTGTGGTATAATAGAAATAAAGTAATGTTTTCTTAAAATATATTAAAGCAATGAAAACTATAAAAACATTGAATCTAAAAGATACCGAAATTAAAGCTATTGCAGAACTTAAAAAAAGGGTATTGCAATTATATCCAGATGCAGAGATAATTTTGTTTGGTTCTAAGGCAAGAGGAGACTATAATAAAGATTCAGATGCAGATATATTAATACTTCTTGGAGCAGAGGTAAATTCTAAAGTAGAAAAAAACATAATAAGCAATATATCCGATATTTATTCCACATACGACGATGTTGTTTTTGAAACTTTAATAGAAAATAAAAACGAATGGCTTAATAATAATCTTAATTATTTTATCAGAAACAGCATAAACAAAGAAGGAATTAGTTTATGAAGCAGGAAATAAAAGATTACGCAAACTTTCAATTAGAAAAATCAAGAAATACGTTTGCGGAAGCCAAGTTGTTATATAGCAACAATTATTTTACAGGCGCCGTTAATAGAATTTATTATTCTGTAAACGGGCAATATATACCGGTGCAAATTCAAGCTTGATAAATAAGCCGTATCAATATTCCTGCAAGATTCAAGACAGGACAACGGGGCAAGAGATAGCGGCAACGATATATGGGGATATTATAGTATAGATAAATTTAATATACCCGTTAAAAATAAGGCCCATCGTTCACTGCTTTTATTGTATTTAAAAATTGTTTAGTTATATTTTATCTTATATAATATATTTATGAAATCAATAATAGAAAAATACGATACGATTCTTAAGGCTTTAAAGAACGAATTAAAATCTTTTTACGGAGAAAGGCTCATATCCGCCGTCGTATTCGGTTCTATCGGAAGACGAACGCCGAATTATAATTCCGATATAGATATTTTAATAATCGCCGAAAAATTGCCGACGGGCAGAATAAAAAGAATTAAAGAGTTCGGGTTGGTCGAAGAGAAACTGGAACCTTTAATCTCATCGCTTAAAAATTCCGGCATTAACACATACATTTCCCCCGTCATTAAAACGCCCGATGAAGCCGCGGAGGGAAGCCCTTTATTTTTAGATATGACTTTAGACGCCCAAATTTTGTTCGATAAAAACGATTTCTTCGCCGATGAATTAGAAAATCTGCGAAAAAGGCTAAATATTTTAGGGTCAAAAAGAATACATAGGGGAAATGCCTTCTTCTGGGATTTAAAGCCGGATTACAAACCTGACGAGGATATAATAATATGACGTCGAAGAGTCTTGCTTCGAGTTATCTCCAAAAGTCTCTCGCAAGATTTGATATCTTGACGCTTCTTCTTAATAAAGAAGACTATTCCGACGTTATAAGGGAGGCGCAGGAAATAGTCGAATTGTGCCTTAAGGGAATTTTGAGAAGCGTAGGCATCGAACCGCCAAAATTCCACGATGTGGGGCCATTATTTCTTGAGTTTAAAGATAGATTTCCCGCTATACCTCTTTCGGATGCCCCGAAAATTGCGCAAATTTCAAAAGACTTAAGGAAAGAAAGAGAACTGTCTTTCTATGGGGATATAGATTTTATTCCTACCGAAAGTTATAGCAGAGAAGATGCTTTAAATGCCATAGAAAACGTAAAATTCGTTCTTGAACGCGCGCAAAATATCATAAAAGCCGATTAATCCTTATAATATTTACGGTTATTTTCCCCGGTTAAGTTATCTTCAGGCTTCCTCGCCGTGGCCGAACGTATCGTTTATGAGTTTGAATCCGTCAAGGTCGAGTTCCATTAAAGACAGGGGCAAATTATGCCTTTTGGATTTCGACGTTAAGGCTTTCATTCTTTCCAGAAAGGATGCCCTATTGTAAAGCCCAGTCAGAATGTCGTGGTAAGCCATATATTCTATTATTATCTTGTTTTCTTTTTCCTCAATTCATAATTTTCGTAATTTTTGGCATTTTCGGGGATTAATCTTATTGAGTAAATTAACCGATTCTGATATAATTTGGGCGGTATTTACCATAAACCATTCAGAAGAAAACGTTTTCGACCCTCAACTTAAAGAGCTTTTAGAACAGATTAGCAGGGATATCGGTTTCGGACTGGACAGAATAGATATAGTTAGACAGGAGAAGTCGGCCAATGCCTTAAAAGATGCCTTGCTGAGAAACACTACGGCGGGCGTTGCGCTGATAAGCTATCCCGAACGCGTTTATATTCAGGTTAACCGTTCGTTTTTAGACATAATGGGTTATGCGAACGAAAGCGACCTTTTCGGCGCCAACGTACGCAATCTGTATCCAGACGATAAAACTTACCGAAAGGTAGGTTACCTCGTAGAGGAAATACTCGCTAAAGGGTACGGAGAAATGAAAGACGTTCCGTATGTGCGTTCCGACGGCAATATTATTTATGCCGATATTTCGGGAAATAAAATTATGGCGGAAAACTATGAAACGCGTATAATTTGGACTATGATAGACGTCACGGAAAGGCGCCGCTTAACGGAAGAATTGGAACGCCAGGCTTTATACGATACCTTAACGGGGCTGCCTAACCGCCGTTTCTTGGAAAAAGAAACGGAAAAAGCCGTGGCAAGGTCGAAACGCCATAATAATATACTTGCGTTAGCTATATTAGACCTCGATAACTTTAAACCCGTCAACGATACTTACGGGCACGAAGCCGGGGACAAGGTTCTTCAGATAATTGGCGGGCGCTTAAGGAAATCCCTCCGTAAAAACGATTTTGTCGCGCGTCTCGGCGGCGACGAATTTGTGCTTCTTATAGAACAAGATTAACCGCGTTAATTACTGGAAGGAATATTGCGAACCCCGCATTTAATTTACCGGCTTATCGGCCTGCATATCTATATCGTTAATAGAATTGCCGGTAAAAAATTATGCAAATGCGTTTACGCTTTAAACGCCGCTTAATTATGTCCGCTTAATTATTGTTGCTTATAAAAATAAAAAAGCGTATAATAAATTAAATCATTAATTATTAATGACAGGGCATATTAAATCTTTTTCTAATCAAATCGGCCGACGGCAATATTCCGGACCCGATGAGCGTTTCTTTTTATTACTCGTTTTTGTCGAGCCTTCAAAAATACCTCTCAAAAATTAGACATAGTTTTCATGTGCGTAAAAATTTTAAATGTGTATTTTAAATGGAGGTTTGTTCAAAATGTTAAAAAACAAAAAAAATTACGTTCCGGAAGAGGATTTATTTATGCAGGGCGGTTGTCCCGATAAAATTGCCTTTGATAGTTTAGAACTATCGGAACCTTTAATGCGCGCTGTTTCCGATTCCGGGTATTCGGTTCCGACGCCGATTCAATCCAAAGCTATACCCATAATATTGTCCGGACGCGATTTGCTGGCTGGAGCGCAGACCGGAACCGGAAAAACAGCCGCTTTTACTCTTCCGATTCTGCAGCTTCTTGCCGGAAGAGCCGCCGTTAATCCTAAGCCGGGTCGCCCCCGCTGTTTAATCGTGGCTCCGACCCGCGAATTAGCCGCTCAGGTAGAAGAATCGGTAAGAACGTACGGCAAATATCTGTCTGTAAAATCAACCGCGGTGTTCGGCGGCATAAGCATCGTTCCGCAGATTAAGGCTTTGCGAAGAAACGTCGATATATTGGTCGCAACGCCGGGACGGCTGCTTGACCACGTAGGACAAAAAACGGTAGATTTGTCGGGAGTGGAAATATTCGTGCTTGACGAAGCCGATAGGATGCTTGATATGGGCTTCATTTTAGACATAAAGAAGATTCTTGCGCTATTGCCTAAGCATCATCAAAATTTATTATTTTCGGCAACGTTATCCGACGAAATAAAAACTCTTTCCGACGGCTTGATGCATAATCCGGGCTTAGTAGAAGCCGCTCCCCGCAATACTATGTCCGAATTGGTCGAACACAGCGTTCATTTAATACCTCAGCGTCTTAAGAGCCACCTGTTGTCGCATCTGATAAGGCATCACAAATGGAAACAGGTTTTAGTGTTTACCCGCACCAAGCACGGCGCCAACAGGCTGACCGACAAGCTAATTTCCGACGGTATTCCTTCGGCCGCCATACACAGCGGCAAGAGCCAGCCGGCGCGCACTAAAGCATTGGCGCAATTTAAGGAAGGCTCTCTGCCCGTTCTGGTAGCTACGGATATTGCGGCCCGCGGGCTAAATATCAATCATCTGCCCCATGTCGTAAATTTCGAACTGCCCAACGCGCCGAAAGATTACGTGCACCGGATAGGACGCACCGGACGCGCGGGCAACATAGGCGTCGCAATTTCGCTTGTCGATAAAGAAGAATTCAAGTATCTTAAAGATATAGAGAGGCTGATAAAATTAGAGATTCCGAAAGTCGCGTTTAACAGTTTTGTGCCTCCGGCCAATCTTCCGGCCGAACCGTTACGTAAAGAAAGCCGTCACGACGGAAAGAGGTTTGGGGAAAGCAGCGGCCGGCCGTCTCGTTCCGGTTCCGGCAAGCCCTATGAGCAGAACAGATTTGATTCCGACAGGAAAGTAAGGCCGGACAGCCCGAAACATGCCGGACAAAAGCCGGCAAGACCCGGTTTATCGGAAATATCTTACGGCGGACCAAGGCGTTTGCCGGAAGCGGCAACCCGCAAAGCCTCATCAAAATATGGAAAAACAAGCCGTACGGATAAACGGTACGGAGCATAAAAATTAAAAGCGGCGCTTTTATATTAATTTTATATTAATTTTATATGCGCCGCCTTTAAGTATGTTCAGAATATAAAACAACCGTTAAAAACCGGGGATTCTGGGAATGTTGTTCAATTTGGAATTTTTATAGTACCATCCCCAGAACTTTTTTAACCAGTGTCCTACGACGGGAAGATATATGATTTTTTCGCTTTTGGAATCCCTTCGGATATATGTCGCTCCTTTTCCGTTATCCATAATGCATAAAATATGAACGTGCTCTTTATAGCCTTTGTAATTTCGCGTTCCCTTTTCTTTTTCATTTATGTTGTATGCGGCCGTCCTTGCCATAAGTTCGGCAACGTGGCCCTGTTTTCCTTTGAAAGAGGGGCCTTCGAGGTTGGCGGAATCGCCTATCGCGTACATATTGTTACCGCCTTCGACCGCTAAATCGTCCCCTGTTTTTATGAATCCGGCTTCCGTTAAAGGCAATCCGGAAACTGAAAATATTTTATGCATGCTTCCCGCGGGAACGAAAACAGTTAAATCGCTTTCCAATTTAGAATCGTCTTCGAATATTATCCCGCCGTTTTCAAACCTTTTAATTTTTTTTCCGAAATATTTTTTGATTTTAAGGTTTTCGTAAAGTTCGTTTAGCATATTATAGGCTTTATCGCCTAATCTCTTGCCGGGAGTTTCCATTGGGGAGAATATATTCAGTTCAAAATCGTCCCTGACCCCTTTTTTTCTTAATAAATAATCAAAATTAAACAGAAGTTCAAAAGCCGGACCGCCTCTCATGGCCGAAGGGTCTTTGGGATTTCCTCCTATTCCTATCGATATTGAGCCTTTTCCGCTTTTAATCAATGAATCCACTTTTTCCTTTATTTTAATGGATTCGGCGGGGGTTCCGCAAATCGAAAGCGTGTTTTCGACCCCTTCGGGGTTGGCTTTTCCGGCGCCCAACGCTATTACTAAATAATCGTAATTATAGGAGCTTTTTTTGCCGGAAACAGTATTTGCCCCGCCATCTATTTTGACTATTTCGTCCGTTATAAAATCAAATTTATGAACGGCGCTTAATTTGCCGAGAGGCAGCCTCGCGCTTTCGGGATTAATCCCGCCGGTCGGTATCCATATAGAAACCGGATATATATACATAAAATCCCTGTCGGAAATCAACGTTACGCCGAAACCGTATTTTTTTAAGCATATCGCGGCTTCTACGCCGGCAAAACCTCCCCCTAAAACAACGACTTTTTTCATACAATCCTCCGCTTTTTATGAGTTCATCATAAATTCATCATTAAATCATTAATTTTAATATTTATATTTTTAGCAATATTATATTATATGAATATTCATATTTTTATATTATAAACTATTGACGGAATAATTCAATATAAAAAATTTTATATATTATAACGATTATAAAGTAGAAAAATGAAATTATTATATATGGGGGCGTTTAAACGCGCCTGACAAACGCGCTTAATATTCTTGACAGTTTTGTTTTTTTATGTTGTATTATATAATATTAATGCGGCAAGTAATTTTAAGCGGTAAAATTTATGAGCAAGGCAAACATTCTTGTTATCGACGACGAATCTGACCTCGTAGAACTTTTAAAATATAATCTTGCGAAAGAAGGTTATAACGTCGAATTTTCCTTCAACGGTTTCGACGGCATTAAGGTCGCCGAAGTTGTCAAGCCGGATATTATAATTCTCGATTTAATGCTTCCCGATATCAACGGTTACGAAGTATGCAAAAGAATAAAACAGAATGCCGACCTATCGAAGATTCCGGTTATATTTCTATCCGCTAAACAGGAAGAGGTAGATAAAATTTTAGGTTTTGAATCCGGCGCGGAAGATTATATAATTAAGCCTTTTTCCATAAACGAACTTTTAGCGCGCGTCCGCATCATTTTAAAAAGGATACTTCCCGCTAAAACAGTCAAGCCGGCAGTCGGCTCGGACGAATACAGGTTCAGAAATATTACCGCGAATATCAATAAGCACAGCGTAACCGTGAATGACGCGGAGATAAAACTAAGCCCCATAGAGTTTAAAATTCTTATTTTCTTAATGACTTACGCGGGGGATGTTTTTTCGCGGGAAAAACTTTTAGATAATATATGGGGGAACAATTCATTTGTGGAACCCAGAACCGTCGATGTTCACATAAGAAGATTAAGGTCAAACATCGAAGTAGGCGATTCGCTTAAATTTATAGAAACCATAAGGGGCGTCGGCTATAAATTTATTGATGAAAAAATATGAAAAAAGATTTACGGCATATATATTATTTTTTTTACTGCTTATCGCCGCAATTTCCTTAGGCGCCGTTTTATTTATCGGGTCGGCTTATTTTGCTTCGCAGGCAAAAAAATATTTGTCGGTAGAACTATCCGGGATTCTGCAAAAAAAGGTAACGATAAAAAAAATAAGAATTTCTATATTTTCTCCACAGGTAAGGCTTTACGGCTTAAGCATTAACGACGCCGCAAAAATAACCCAAATAAATATTTCTTTCGGCCCCTTCGATTTTATCCGTAGAAAAATAATAATATACGGCATAAATATTATAAATCCAAGCATAAATATTCTAGTAAAAAATAATAAAATTAATAATTATAAAAAAATTAATTCGGTTATAGCATATTTTGCCGGAAAGCATCCCTCCTCTTTTATATCGGTTTACTTAGAAAAGTTAAAAATAACGGGAGGAAATTTAAATTTTAACGACGCCGACAAAAATATTTTATTAAAATTAAAAAATTTTAATTTCACGTTCTATAAAAAGCCCGGGCTTATACCGTTTTTATATAACGGCAACGGCATATATTTTAAATACGGAATGCCGTATATATTTTTTAGATACGAAAAATTTAACCTTCCCCGCGTCTTTAGCTCAAAAGCATTCAAAATTCATTATTTTAACGGGTTTCTGAGATACCGCAACGTAAGCTTCGGTAATTCAGGTTTTAAAACCATGTCTAACGGCGTGTTGGACCTGCGCAAAAATTCCCCTATTTCCGCAATCGCAAATAAAATTAACGATACAACCGAAATTAAAGTTGGCCGGCTATCGTATATTTCGGAAAATTTTACCGCCCTGCCTTCCTTGAAGGGAAAAATGCAAGCCAAAGCGTCCGTTATAGGGGATTTTTACGGAAAAATCAGGACGTCCGCCTTCATCCGCCTTGCCGGTTTAAATTTTTCGGGGGGGGATATTGAGAAAGGAACCGTGCAATGCAGCGGCAATTTCGATTTAGGCAAAGTAAAAAGCGGCATTTTAAAATTTAACGATATCAGCCTGGATATGTTCGGAGGAAATTTAAAATCTAAAGGCGCCGTCAATTTTAAAAGCGGAGAGGGGAAATTTAAATCCGTCCTAAAAAATATCGATGCCGGAAAGCTCATAGATTTCTATGATTCGGAAAAAATCCCCCAATTTAAAGCAATTGCGGGTGGAAACGTAAAAACCGTTTTACATTTCGGAAAAAAATTTTATATTTCAAACATAGAAAAAATAGAGCTTAAGAGGCCGGTGGAACAGCTTAAATACAGGAACGGCAAGGGCGCAACGACGGTATATTACATTAATTACAGGAATAGCGTTTTGATTTCCGGAGAAACGCTAATAAACGACGAGTCTGTTTTATTGAAAAATACGAAAATCACTTCAAAAATATTAAACGGAACCGCCGCCGGAGAAATAAATTATGATAAATCTTATTTAAATATAGGGTTTAGTTCGACATATAGAGAACTGCCCGAAGTCGGCCTGTTCGAGGAATACAAAAGCCGCTATTTCGAACCTTCCGCCAGCGGATACTTAAAAGGCAGAATCAACGGAAAATTCGGCGGCTTATCGTATAGCTTCGAAAATATATTTAATTCTTTAAATATTAACCGATATTCGGATACTTTCGAAGGAAATGCCGCCGTAAATATAATGCCGGACGGCGAAGTTTTATTTAAAAAAGTTTTTTTAAAAGAAAAAAAATCGGGAAATTCGCCGGATAAAAGTAAAAAAGGAACCGCAACTTTCGGCGGAGAAATTTTCGAAAATAAGATTTTAAAAAAAGAGTATATAAACGGAAATTTTACCGCAAAAGATATACATTTAATTTGCAAGAAGCCCTTGCCGGCGGTTTCCCTGTCTTTCGACTCAAGCGGAACGATTAGCGGCGAACTTAAAGACCCCGTTTTAAAAATAGACGCAAGTTCAAAAAAAGCCGATGTTTACGGGCAGGAAATCTCGGACGCAGACGCTAAATTTCTTATAGCCGGCGGCGGATTGGCCATAAAAAGCTTCGAGGGCTTTTACGGCTCCGCCCCTTTTAAAGTTTACGGCGATATTAAATTTAAAGCTTCCGGCTCCGGAAATTCCCGGGAAGGCAATAATTATAATCTGCGGTTGATTTCCAACCGGATTGATTTATCCGCTTTAAATTTTAAATTATTAAAAAAATACCGCGTCAAAGGGGCGGCCGGCGTTAACCTGCATGTAGGCGGCTCGTTCGATTTGCCGGACGTTTCGGGAAATGTTTCCGCGGATAATATTTATATAAACGATTTTTGGCTCGGAAACGCCGCAGTCTATGCCCGCTCTTTGCGAAGCGGCATTGCTTTAAATATATCGGCGTTAAAAAACGGCTTAAAAGCTAAAGCGTACATATTGCTTAAAAAGGGGTATCCATACAATTTCACCGCAAATATAAATATGCCGGACATTAAATACCGCAAGACTTTATTTAAATTTTCCGGATATATATACGGCGGAGGCAAAATCTTAGATATTAAAAAATCTTATATATTTTCAAAATTAAACCGCCTGTATTTAAAACACGGTCCTTTTTTTCTGAAAAATACCCAGGATATCGATATATCTTATAATGGAGGGGCTTTAAATTTAAGCGGTTTAAAGCTAAGGGGAGCGGATAATTATTTCCAGCTTAAAGGCGGCATAAAAGACGACAGATACGACGTAATATTAAACGATAAGACAGACTTATGGGTTCTTAGACTCTTTTCTGATAAAATAATGAATTCGTCCGGATTCGTAACTGCTTCGGCGGTCGTTTTCGGACCGTTGTCAGCTCCGAGCTTGTACGGATTCGCCGATATAAACAAAGGGCTCATAGAACCGTCCGCTAACCCGGAATACGAGGCTTCGAGAATTTTTGCGCGGCTCTCCTTTAATAATAACGTAATATCGCTCAATAAGGCAAAATTCAGGCTGCTTAACGGTATTTTTTCGGCAAACGGCATAATAAGGCTTAAAAATTTTAAACCGTATTATTATAACGTAAAGACTGATTTTAATTCGGCCGTTTATAGAAAATCCAACTATTTTTTTGCAAAAATGGACGGGGAATTAGGATTTTCCGGCGAAGCAAACGACGGCGTTTTATATGGAAATATAAATATTAAAAAGGCGTCATACGATAAAAGAATAAACCTTTCGTCTTTTCTTTTAAGTTATAAAAAATATAATATCATTAAGCCGGTAATTAAAAAGGGGGAGTTTAACCCAAGATTGAATATCGAAGTAACGTCCGACGGGGGCATAGCTATTCAAAATAATATAATAAATACCAGCTTTAGCGCAAACCTTAATCTTATAGGCACGGTTTACGCCCCCGTCTTAATCGGAACCGCGAATGCTGAAAAAGGCGAAATATATTTCAGGGGAGCGATGTTTGATTTGTCCTACGCCAATTTGGATTTTAACAACCGATACAGAATAGCCCCTTCTTTCGACGTATCGGCAACCACCCATATGGACAGGTATATCATAAGAATGAACGCAAACGGTTCTTTGAGCGATTTCAACGTAAACCTTTCTTCGACCCCGCCGCTTTCGGAGCTGGACATTGTTTCGATGCTGGCTTTAGGCGCGCCTTCGACTTCCGTGTATGCCGGTTCCGCAGGCGGAATCGCCGCCTCGGAAGCCGTATCGGCAATAGGAGGAGGGGTCGAGCAGAGCGTTACCGGCGCGATATCGAGTTATTTCGGATTTAAAAATCTGTCGATCGCTCCGTCTTATTCGGTAATTACGCACAGCGCGGCTCCTCAGGTAACGGTTACTAAAACTTTGACCAAAAGACTTTCCGTTTCATATAATAATATAATATCGTCTCAGTCTTCCCAATCGTTAATGTTTACTTATAAATTGAGCAGGCATATTTCCGCGATAGGAGAGTGGGAAAATAACGAGCTTGCGCCGAATAATTCCAACATATACAGCGAAGTAGGCGGCAATATAGTATTCCACTTTAGATTTTATTAACCGTATGAAGCGTTAAACTTCAAATATTTTATGCGTATAAATTTAAATTTTAAAAAAATAGCGGCATTGTTGCTCCCGGCGCTTTTTACGGCGCTTTTTACGGCGGCATATCCTGCGCCCGCGCCGGCTGTTCAAGCAAAATCCGCCGGCGACGGAACCGTTTCCACGATATATTCCATACCGGCGGAAAAATATACGGTTGGTTCAATATCTTATGAACTGCCTTCCGGCATCCCCGTGAACGTCATAAAAAATTTTATCTCTATTAAAAAGGACGGTAAATTTTCTATGCACGGGCTGGAGAAGACCATTAAAAACCTTTATGCTTCAGGTTATTTTTCGGATATTTCCGTTTTTTCCAAAATAAACGAAAAACAAAAACTTATTTTTTTGAATTTTATTTTTTTTCCTAAAATTTATATCGGAACGGTAAATATACGAGGGCTTAAGGGAACCGGAATATCTTCCGGGAAAATTCTAAATTCTATTCCCTTAAAAAAAGGCTCTGAATTTCTAAAATATTATAGAACTTTGAGCATAAAGAAAATAAAAGAAATTATGCTTAAAGAAGGCTATCCCGGCGCAAAAGCCGCGGTATCCTCTTATATCTTGAGAAGTTCAAGGAAATATGCCGTAAATATCGACATCGACGCGGGCAAACCGGTTTTAATTTCAAAAATATCCATTAGTTCCAAATCGTATTACCCGCGAAAAAGCATAGAAGCGATGGCCGGAAAGCTGACGCAAAAGCCGTTAAGCGAATACCGCATAAAAAATTTCAGAAAGGAAATACGCAGTTTATATAAAAATCAAGGATATCTTAACGCGCTTGTAGAAAAGCCTAAAATCTCATACGCTTCTAAATATAAAACCATAATAACCTTTTATATCCATCCGGGAAATAAAATAAAATTTCATTTTGCGGGAATAGAACCTTTTAAAACCGATTTCATAGAAAATTCCGTATTTTTTTTAAAAAATGTTTTAATTTTCGATAAAGGAACATTCAAATCGTTTCAAAGGGTGCTGGAAAATTTTTTTAAGAAAGAAGGATATTATTTCTCGAAGGTTTCGTTTAAAGAAAACGATAATAAGACGGATAAAAGGACCGATGTATATTATTCGGTAAAAAAAGGGCATAAGGTAAGCATAAAGGCGGTCGTTATAAACGGATATAAGCCGCTTAAGGAAGAGACCCTGCTTTCCATTATGAGAATCCGAAAGTCTTCGATGTTTAACGGCAGTTATTTTTCTAAAAATATGCTATTGCGGGATATAAGCGACATAGAAAACTATTATAACAACGAAGGCTACCTTTCGACGCATATTTCTTACGATTTAAAATTCGGCTCCGATAAAAAGAACGTAACGGTCGTCCTTAACATTAAAAAAGGAATAAGGACCATCGTAAAGAGCGTTTATATCGACGGCCTGCCGAAGTCCCTTAAGCCGTCCGACGCGAAAATAACGGATTATTTTTATAAAATGCAGACCCTTCCCTTTTATATCGTTAAAGCGGAAAACGGAAAAGATATGCTATCGACGAAGCTGGCCGATTCGGGATATGTTTTTTCCAAGGTTAGATTGGACGTCGGTTATGCGGAAAACAAAAAATATGCGATTTTGCATTATTACGTGAACGGCGGTCCGAGAGTAAGAATAAAAAATATTTTGATTATTGGAAATACCATTACAAAAACACGTTACATCAGCGGCCTATTACTTTTTAAAAAAGGACAGATTTATAGGCAGAAAAATATAATAGATACCCAAAACAGGCTTTATAAGACGGGAATATTTAATTCGGTTACTATTAAGGTCGAAAATCCGGAAGACGAAAAGCCGTATAAAAATATCATCGTAAAGGTAAAAGACGCTAAACCCGTAAATTTAAGTTTCGGGGCGGGTTACGGCACATATGCGAGATATAGGGGATTTGTGCAGGTCGAGAATAATAATCTTTTCGGATACGGGAAGTCGCTCTCTGCGCGTTTTTCCAAAAGCGCTATTTATACCAATCTTCTTTTAAATTACTATGACCGCGCCATCTATAATTACAGGGGGCTTGCTTTTAACGCGCAAGGATTGGATACCGATATAATTACCCTTAATTATACCATGCATAAAGAAGGAGGAGCTTTTTCGCTGATAAGGCGTTTCGGCAGCCATTTAAAAGGACTTATTTCGTACGGAATGTTTTATGATTTTCTTTCGGGATTAAACCCGGGAGCGCAAATAATTCCGAGGGATACCGGCTTTACAAGAATCAGCTCGGTTTCTTCTTCTATTATATATAATTCAAAAAATAACGTATTTAATCCTACTTCAGGAAATTTAACAACTTTAAAATTTTCGTATTCCGGTTTGCCCATAGATTCCCAGATTAATTTTTTTAAAATATTTTTCCATACCGAAGAATATATTCCGTTAGTTTACGGCACCGTCTTCCTGTATTCTCTGCGATTCGGATATATAAGGCCTCTGCCGCCGACGACGCAGGTGCCTATTAACGAAAGATTCTTTCTTGGCGGCAGAACGACCGTCAGGGGGTTCCCGCAGGATTCCATCGGGCTTGTAAATTTAAACCCATACAGTTACCCGATAGGGGGAGACGTTATGGAAAACTATAATTTACAGGTTAATATTCCCGTCCATAATAATTTTAATTTTTTTATTTTTCAAGACGGGGGCAACGTTTTCCTTAATGAACAGGACATCAGGCCGCTGGCATTGTATAAATCGGCCGGCGCGGGTATAATGTATATGTCGCCTATCGGACCGGTCAGTTTTTCTTACGGTTTTATACTTACTAGGGAGCCTTATTGGCCTGCGGGAGGAATTAATTTTACCATAGGAACGTCGTTTTAAAGCAACGTCGTTTTGATATTACGGTATGCATTAAAACTATGCTTAAAAAAGGGTTTTCTACTGGAAGCGTAAGCGCGGCCGTCATAAAGGCTTCGATAAGATATTATTTCGAACCGGAAAAATTCGACAGCATAGAAATAAAAATGCCGGGAAACGAAAATGCCGATATAAAAATATCGCGGCTCGGAAAACGTAAAATAAAACGGAAAATGGTCGTATCGAACGCGGCGGCCGTAAAAGATTCCGGCAGCGACGGCAGCGATGTTACCGGAGGAATAAAAATATGCGCCGGTTTTACGGTTATCGGCCGAGGCAAAACAGCCGCGTTAAAAAAATATTACGGAAATTTATCGGTTTATAGTATAATTAAAAATTCGCAATTCACTTTAATGCTGGCATCGTCGAAAGGAGTAGGAATAGTTTCGAGGCCCGGACTTCCTGTAAAGCCGGGACGCCCGTCCATTAATCCGGTTCCTTTAAAAATGATAGAGCTTGCCGCAAGCGAAGAACTGCACAGGGCGATAAAAAAATATTACGGGGATTGGAATAAAGCCGGTGCGTCGGCGTTAAAGCATAAGATATTTGCGTCCGTATTATATATACCGAAGGGAGAAGAAGTCGCGAAAAAAACGTTAAATCCCAGGCTCGGCATCGTGGGAGGAATAAGCATTTTAGGCACTACCGGATACGTCGTGCCAATTTCTACCAAAGCGTGGCTAGAAACAATTAAGGCTTCTCTGGCGTTTTTGGCTGAAAATAAAATCGATACCTGCGTATATACGCCGGGAAGATACAGCGAAAAAATAGCGATGAAATTTTTCAAAGCTCTGCCGCGTGAAAGTTTTATAGAAATAGGCGATTACGTATCTTATTCGATAAGAAAAGCCGTAAAATCCGGAATCAAAAAAATTATTTTGGCCGGACAATTCGGAAAAATAATAAAAATCGCTCAGGGAGCCAGGAATACAAATGCAAAATACGGCGGCGTAAATTTTAATTTTTTAGGGAAAATAATTGAAAAATCGTTTAAAAATCTTAAAGCCGCCGGGAGCGCCTTAGAAAACATACCGGAAGAAAGGAAGGAATATTTACGCAATGCCGTAATTAATTCCAATACTTCGAGGCAGGCTTACGGATATATAATCGCGGATGAATTCGAAACGGCGAGAGGAGTTATTTTCGATAATATTCTTAAAGCCGCTTTAAAAAATTTAAACGGAACGGACGAAGAAACAGCCAAAGCCGTAAATATAAGAATAATACTGATATCGTCCGACGGAGAAATAATACGGTCTTCGGGATAATTTTACCGTATACGCATACGTAAACGGAACGGTCGGCAAACAAGTAAAAAAGCAAGGAGGTTTTAAACTTATAAATGGCTAAAAAAATTCATATAGTAGGAGTTTCCCAGTGTTTTCCTGATGCCGGCAGGAATGCGGTTTTTGAATTATTTACGGATAAAAAAAACAGGATAGACGCGGTATTTGCAAAAAAGGAAGATTCTAGCCTTTTGTCGTGGGTAAGAGGGCAGATTTCTTCCGTTAAGAAAAGCGTAGTTCTGGAAAACAACGGAAATATGTCTCATTTAAATAACGCGGCGATATTTTACGATTCAAAAGTTAAATTCATAATAGATTACGTAAGGGGAAATCTAGGAAAAAAAAATATTTTAATATTGGCGAACGGCGACCCCAATTTTTTCGGCATAGGCGCAAGCCTGCTTAACGAATTAAAAGAAAACGAAAAAAGGTTTATAGAAATCTATCCGGCCTTAAGTTTTATGCAAATCGGTTTTGCAAAATTAAAAATTCCCATGACCGAAGCTTTAATAGTAAGCCTGCACGGCAGAGATTTGGAAAATATTTATGAATCCGTACGCGCGCAAAAACAGGCGGTAGGAATCTATACCGACTATGCCAATACCCCGTATAAGATTTATGAAGAGCTCAAAGAAAAAGGATTTTTAGATGATTACGATTTTTTTGCGTTGACGGATTTATGTTCAAAAAATGAAAAAATATATAAAAGTTTTACTAAAGAGATACTTGACGATATCGGCGGCAAGAAAAATATCGTCGTATTAAATAAAAAAATAAAAAATACAAAAACGGAAGATAAGAAACAGGCGCGTCCGGCATATTTTGTTTCCGATGCCGACGATGAATGCAATGCCGCCTCAAACCCCGCTTATAAAGTCATAGGCATAGACGACGATAAATTTATACACGCGGCCGGAGAGCCCACAAAAAAAGAAATAAGGTCCGTAAGCATCGGCTTAATGGATTTAATGCCAGATTCCGCGGTCGTAGATGCCGGATGCGGCAGCGGCGGCATAAGCATAGAAGTTTCCGGCATCGCTTATAAGGGCTTGGTTTATGCTATCGATAAAAACGCGGTTAAAATAGAAAATCTTAAGAAAAATATAAAAAAATTCGGAAGAGCCAATATAGAACCCGTATTGGGCGAACTGCCGGAAGCGTTTAAAAATATCGGCAGGGACGGGCAAATAGACTCTGTATTCATCGGAGGGGGAGGCGGACGTTTAGATATTATTTTAGAAGGGGCATTTAACATTTTGAAAGATAACGGCGCAATAGTGGTTAACTGCATAACCATAAATTCGTTAAATAAAGTTTTATCTTTCATCGGGAACTTTAAACCGAAAGGAGACGGAGGCTCTCCGATTAAATACGAACTTATATCCGTCAACGTTTCGAGGTTAAAATCCCTTAACGATAAAGAAGATTCTTATTTTCATGCGTTAAATCAAATTTATATCGCTAAAATAATAAAACCGGCCAAATCTTCCGTCCCAGCGCCGCCGGCGGCGAAAAATGCCCGCGCGCATAACGCGCATATGCATAAACATATACATAAGCCCCCGCAGATTTTTAACATAGACGTTCAAACGGAAGAAAATAAACCGAAAGTGAGGGTCAGAAATAAGGCCATTAAAGCCGGTAATTCCGAAAAAATTAAAACTGAAGCCGGCGAAACCGGTCAAAACGGTCAAAACGGCGAAAACGGTCAAAACGATTAAAACTGTATGGATAAAACAACCGGCGGAAAATTGAACTTAAACGTTATAGGAATGGGTCCGGGAGACCCCGAACTGATTACGGTAAAAGCGGTCAATGCCCTTATAAACAGCGATTTTATTTTTTATCCGGATGTTTCGGGAGGAAAAAATAAAGCCGCTTACGATATAGCAAAAGCCGCGGTCAGGATTGCTACGGGACATGAATTGGAAGAAGAAAGGTTTTTGCCTTTAAAAGTCGAGATGAAGCGTTCAAGCGGCAGGAATAAAGATTTATACGCGGAAAACGCCGCCAAAATAGCCGAAAAATTAAAAGAGGGCGACTGTTCTTACGTTACCATCGGAGACCCTATGTTTTACAGCACTTACTGGGGGCTTCACGACGCTATCGAAAATATTATCGATAAAAAAAATAAACATTTTGCGGCCGCCGAAGAAAATAAAGGATTAAAAACCGGAAACGAAATAGAAAACGGAAGACGCGGCTTTAAGATAAATATAATCAACGGAGTGTCGTCTTTTCATTATTCCTTCGGTTTAATAGGCGAGCCGTATATCGTTAAAAACAGTCCGGTTTTAATAACCGTTCCGGTAAAAAAGGATTTAAGGGAAATAGAAGACGAAATCAGATTTATCGCGGGCAAGAGCCAGAAACCGCGGTCGATAGTTTTCATGAAGGCCGGCGGTTACGTAAAAGATATCCTGAGCGCATTTGAAGGAGTTTGCGGAAAAGTTTGCCCTCGAAACAACCCTAAACTTTATTTAATAGAAAAGTCAAAACTCATAGATAAATTTTGGGAAAAGAAAGAGAAGGATTTTGACTATTTTTCCGTTCTCGTAGGGGTTTTTTTATAAATTTTATATAAAATTGTATTATATTTATTATATTATTATATTTCTTAATATTGCTTATATGGCTAAATCAAAAATCTATTTCGTTTCCGCAGGACCCGGAGATATAGGGCTTTTAACGGTAAAGGCCCTTGAAATATTAAAAAAATCCGACGCGGTTTTTTACGCAGGTTCGTTAATCAATCCGGAAATGCTTAAAGCCGCAAAAAAAAAGGCGTTGCTGATAGACATGAAGAGCCTTAATTACGGCGAAATTAAAGAACGGCTCTTAAATATGAACGGCAAATTTAAGATTATTTCCATTCTTCACGCGGGAGATTCGTCCGTCTATTCCTCCATAAACGAGCAGGCGGCTTACTTGGAGGAAACGGGCGTAGAATATGAAATTATTCCGGGGGTAACGGCGGCGTTTGCCGCAAGCGCCGCAAATAAATCCGTTTTGACGCTGCCGGGCGTTTCTCAAGCGGTAATTATCTGCAGAGGCGGAGGAAAAACCGGCGGCATGCCGGATGGTCAGGATATAAAGAGTCTTGCAAGCCATAGAGCCACTATGGCGGTCTATTTAAGTTTCGCGATAATGGAATCCGTAGCCGGCGATTTAATGGAGCATTATCCAGAAAATACGCCCTGCCTAATCGCAAAAGACGTATCGCTCGATAGCGAGCTTATTATAAACTGCGAATTAAAAGACGTGGTTAAAAAGGCGGAAAAATATTCTATAAAAAATAAGGCGGTTTTAATCGTCGGCGGCGCCTTAACGGGAAAATATGTAAAAGAAAACAGGTCTAAACTTTATGACGAGGGTTTTTCTCACAGCTTCAGGGATAAAAAAGACGGCGTCTGAAGCCGTTTTTAAGATTAAAAATATAGCCGTTATAATATTTTCAGAAAATTCACTTAAAACGGCGTTAAATATTTATAAAGGCATTGCGGAAGAAATGTCCGGCAAAAAGGAGTCGGACATTTCGGAAATTATAAATTTTACTTTTTTTATTCAGGGGACGGAGACCCCCCCCGATATAAAGGACATAAATGCCATAACCGGCATAAACGCGCATGCGGAGTCTTATGAAAAATTATCGGTTAATTTTTTAAAAAGGCTTTTTGAGGAATTCGATTTTATAGTTTTTTTTCTTGCGCTTGGAGCGGTAGTCAGGCTTATTGCGCCGTTTATAAAGGATAAATTCAGCGACCCGGGAGTAATCGCGATAGACGAAGCCGGAAAATTCGTCGTAAGCGTCCTTTCGGGGCATATCGGCGGCGCAAATAAATTTGCCGAAGATATTTCGCGTTATATGGGCGCAGGCGCCATACCGGTAATTACTACGGCAACAGATGCGACGGAAAGTTTTTCAATAGATATTTTTGCCGAAAAATTCGGCTTTTTTATAGAAGACCGCGAAGATAAAATAAAAATTTTTAATAAAGCCTCGCTTAAAGGCGAAAAATTTATAATATTTATCGAAGACGGCGTTCAACGGGAAGCAGTTTCGTCTTATATCTGCAAATTCAGCAATGCAAAAAATTTTAGTTTCTTAAACAGTCCAAATATATTAAAATTAAACGGGCCGAAAATAATAGCGGTTTCCATTAAAGACGATTTAAAAAAAGTCTTTCAGGCCGCTAATACAGCCGTCTTAAGGCCTAGGCGCTTGGTCGCAGGCATAGGCTGCAATAAAAATACGGGTTTTAAAGAGATAGAAGATTTCATTTTATCCGAATTTGCCCGGAACAATATCTCGATAAACGCCTTAAGAAACATCGCCACGATAGATTTGAAGGAAAAAGAGGAGTGTATTTTGCGGTTCGGGGAAAAATACGCCCAATTCATAGATTTCTTTACGAAAGAAGAGATAAACGGTTTTACCATAAAAAAAAACGAAAAATCGTTATGTTTTAAATATACGGGCGCATATTCGGTTTGCGAGCCGTGCGCCTCTTTATCCGCAAAAAATAAAACAAGTCCGCTTCTTATTCCGAAGCAAAAAAAAGGCGGCGCGACTTTGGCCGTTGCGGCGGCGGATTAAAAATTAAAAACTTGAAACGGCAGGCGTTTTTTATAGCGCCGTTCCTTAAAAGATGATTATGGAAAGGAAATTGCAACGGAAAAGGGGATAACGGAAAGTTAATTATAGAAAGGGAATTATAGATAATGGAAGCAAAATATTTTAAAAATTTTGGGAAGATTACGATAATAGGTACGGGACCGGGCGATACCTGCCACCTCAGCAAAAAAGCCGTAGATGCGATAAGGGAAGCCGATGCGGTTATAGGATATTCCACATATTTAAAACAGATAAGTTCCATATTAAACGAAAGTCAGGAAAAAATTCCGTTCAATATGAAAGACGAAATTAAAAGATGCGAGGCGGCAGTTAAAAAATCTTTGGAGGGAAAAACGGCGGCCCTCGTTTCGGGAGGCGATGCCGGCATTTACGGAATGAGCGGCCTTTTGCTGGAAATTATAGACAGAAAATCGCTTACCGGAAAAATCCCAGTGGAGTCTATTCCGGGAATACCCGCTTTCTGCGCGGCCTCTGCGGCTGTAGGCGCTCCCATCGCCAACGATTTTTGCGTTATTTCCCTCTCCAATCTTTTGACGCCTTGGGAAGATATAGAAAAAAGACTGAGGGCGGCGTCAGCCGGGGACTTCGTCATAATAATCTACAATCCCAAAAGCATGAAAAGAAAAGAGGGGCTGACGGCCGCAAAAAAAATTTTATTGGAAAATATCGACAAGGACAGGCCCGCCGCAATCGTAAAAGCGGCGGCGAGGCCGGATGAAGAAACGGCGATAACGACGCTTGAAAATATCGATAAATTCGACATGGTTACGATGAACTCGACTATAATAATCGGAAACAGCAATACTTACGTTAACGATTTATACATGATAACCAAACGCGGCTACGGAAATAAATACGATTTGGATAATACGTTAAATTTTTGCGAAAACGAAACGGACGGGGGGAAAATTAAAATATGAGAGCGCTTGTAACCGGCGGAGCCGGTTTTATAGGTTCCAATTTATGCGAAAGACTGTTAAATTTGGGTTACGAAGTACTGTGCATGGATAACTTTTATACAGGTTCAAAGAATAATATAAGGGAATTTTACGATAATCCGGCGTTTGAGGTCATAAGGCACGACGTCGGCGAACCTTTTAATATAGAAGCCGATTTCATAATAAATCTGGCCTGTCCGGCATCCGTTCCGCATTACCAGAAAGACCCGTTAAAGACGATGAAAGACAACGTTTTCGGGATATTCAACGTAATGGAAAACGCCAGACGGCTTAACGTTCCGGTTCTGCACACTTCTACATCGGAAGTTTACGGTTCGCCCAATATTCATCCTCAGCCTGAAAGCTATAACGGCAACGTTAATCCCGCGTCCGTCAGGTCGTGTTACGACGAAGGGAAGAGGGCGGCGGAAACCGTAATGTTCGATTATCACAGGCGTTACGGCACGGATATAAAAGTAATAAGGGTTTTTAACACGTACGGCCCCAAGATGCTGGAAAACGACGGCAGGGTCGTTTCCAATTTTATAGTTCAGGCGTTAAAAGGAGAACATTTGACCGTTTACGGAGACGGCTCCCAGACCCGTTCTTTTTGTTACATATCCGACTTAATAGACGGAATTATCCTTTTTATGACGGATAAAAGCGGATTTACCGGCCCGGTCAATATGGGAAACAATTACGAGTTCGCCGTTAAGGATTTTGCAAAATTAGTTTTATCGCTGACAGGCTCAAAATCTAAAATCAAATTCGTAGAACTGCCTAAAGACGACCCGGTACAGAGGAATCCGGATTTAACTCTTGCAAAAAAAGCGCTGGGTTATAACCCGAAAATCGGCATAGAAGAAGGACTAAAAAAAACCATAGCGTATTTCGAGGGGGTTTTAAAGAAATAATGGAATATAAAATCGCGGTATGTCCCCACGATTCAAAAAAAGGCATAAAAAAATGGAAAATTTTTTCAGAGCTTTTACAAAGAAGCGGGCCTGCGCCTAAAAGAAACCTTTAAGGAAACCGACATCGTAGGAAAGATAGGCGGAGACGAATTCGGCTTATTTCTGAGCGGGATAAAAAAGAAAGAAGACGCTTTCGTAATAATGGACAAACTGTCGGGTATTTTCAAAAAACCGATAAAAGCCGGGGAAAAAAATATTCAGATTCAGGTTGGCATTAATGCCGGCATAACGCTGTTTCCAGACGACGGGGATGATTTCGGTACGCTTTACGAGCGGGCAAGCGCGGCGCTTTCTAACGCAAAAAAAGAAGGCAAAGGGGATATAGAATTTTTTAATCCCGTAATGGAAGAAAAGGCGGTCAGTTTCGTCAGAACGGAAAACTTAGTCGATAGCGCAATAAAAGACAACCTGTTTATATTTTATTACCAGCCTTATTTTAATACCGGGGATTTGTCCGCAGCAGGTTTTGAGGCGTTAGTCAGGTTAAAAGATAAAGAAGGTAAAATTTACTCTCCGGCGGCTTTTATAGATTATTTGGAAAACAGCGTTTATTTAAAGCCGTTCGAGGAATTTGCATTAGAAACCGTTTTGAAAAGCATAGAAAAATGGCACGTAAATATATCTTTAAACATTTCGGCTAAAAGTTTTAAAAGACACGATTTTATGCAAAAAATATTGAACGCCTGTTACAGCGTCGGCAGCCGCTTAACTATCGAAATAACGGAAAGGGCTCTAGTAGAGGATATAGGAAAAACGAGGTCTTTATTAAGCGGATTAAAGTTTTGCAAAATACGGCACGGCGAAGAAGGCATTTGCGAAAATCCCCTTAAAATCGCAATGGACGATTTCGGCACTGGATATTCGTCTTTATTCTGCTTAAAAGACCTGCCCATAAATATCCTTAAAATAGACATATCGTTTATCAGGGATATAGCTAAAGGACATAAAGAACTGGCTTTAGTAAAAGCGATTGTCGAGCTTGCCCGCGAATTAGGTTTGAAAACGGTGGCCGAAGGGGTTGAAACTGAAGAACAGCTTGGACTTCTAAAAAAACTTAACTGCGATTTCGTTCAGGGATTTTTGCTGGCCAGACCGATGCCGGAAGAAGAAGTATCTAAATTTCTTGGCAAGTAATTTACAAAAACGCATTCTTTTTCCTCTCTATGATAATATATTTTTTGAATTTAACCGATAATTCATGAAATAAAATATTTTTTGATAATTTGCCGTAATTTTCTATACCGAAAAAACTTAATGAAGTAATAAATCCGTCCATATTTTTGCGAAGTTAAAAATCTGTAACATTCAATAGCTTACTGCAATAAAAACTTACCGGAGTTTTTAAAGCGATGCATGCAAAGGCTTTGGATTGGGAACTTATTGACGAAAGCGTTTTATTAAAAGTTAGGAAAGTCAAAAACAAGCTATATCGACGCTTGATAAAAATTATCATAATTTTATCGATGAAATAGACAATGATATTTTATTAAAATCTATAAAGGCTTGTTTTAAGTGGTGGAGGGCACGGGACTCGAACCCGCGGCCTACGCCATGCGAAGGCGTCGCTCTACCAGCTGGGCTAACCCCCCACTTTAATTTTAAGTTTTGCTTTAATATATTATTATTATCCCAAAAAAAACATTAAAATGCAAACGGTAAAAATTTTAAGCCGTAGTTTTATATTGAACTTATTTATATTATAATATAAAACTATGACGACAGCCGACATAGTAATCCCGAAAAGCGGAACGGATATTAAATTTACCTACTTAATACCTGAAGAATTAGAAGCCGATGCAGAAACCGGCAAGGCGGTATTGGTCCCTTTTAAAAGCAGGATATTATACGGTTTCATATACGATATAAGGCGGGACGATAACGGCCGGAACAAAAACGCCTGTTCGCCGGAATGTTTCCAAGCTAAAACCGCGTCCAAAACCGCTAAAACGGCTAAAACAGATAATATCGGAAACAAAAAAATAAGCTTAAAAAAGATATTCCGCGTTTCCAAACCTCGTTTTTTCGATGAATCACGCAAGGATATATTTAATTTTCTCTCCTCATATTATCACGAAAATATATCCGGAGTTTTAGATGCGGCCATGCCCTCATTGAATATAAAACATTTTGATTTATTGGATAAATATTACGGCGAAGCAATGCTTTTAGAAACCGCCGTTAAAAGCGAAAGCGGCAAAGGCAACGTCGTTCCCGGAGAAAGCCGGCATCCCGAAAGCATGCATAATAAATTTCTTTCCGAAGCCCCATACAATCTTACGAGCGACCAGAAGAATGCCGTCGAGCCGATGCGCGAAGCGGCGGCGGCTGGTTTGTACAGAACATTTTTACTGCACGGGGTTACCGCAAGCGGTAAGACGGAGATTTATTTCAATCTCTTAGATTCCGTCTTAAATTTAAACAAACAGGTTGTTATAATCGTCCCGGAGATATTTATTACCAATCAATTTATCTATCTTATTAAAAAAAGATTTAAGTCTCTTGTGGAAAATAACGGCTTCGCCGTGCTTCACAGCAAAATTTCAAGCAAGGAAAAATTGATAAGCCATATAAGGATAATGAACGGGGGAGTCAAGCTGATTCTGGGAGCGAGGTCGGCTATATTTTCCCCGTTAAAAACCCCCGGGCTTATAATAATCGACGAAGAACACGACGGTTCTTATAAACAGCAGTCGGGACTGCTTTACAACGCCAGGGATTTGGCCGTTATGCTGGCAAAAAAAAGCTCCGCGGTATGCGTGCTTGGTTCGGCAACCCCATCCTTAGAATCGTATTATAACGCGACCGTTTTAAAAAAATACGCGTATATTTATATAAAAAACAGAGTAAAGAACAAACCTATGCCCGACGTAAAAATAATAGATTTAAAAGACGAATTTAAAAATTCTTTAAAAACGGCAAAAAACCGGTTTAAAGATAAAATTTTGTCGGACGAAACATTCGGAATGATAAAAGAAAATTTGAACGAAAAAAGGCAGATTCTCCTTTTTCTGAACAGAAGAGGCTTTTCGACTCTGGTTGTCTGTACGTCGTGCGGACATCAATTTTTATGTAAAAATTGCGCAATATCTTTAGTTCATCATAAAAAGGAGGAACGTTTCCCGAATAAGTCCGGAGGGTATGGAGGTTATCTGGAATGCCATTATTGCGGCTATGCCGAAGACGTTCCGAAAATTTGTCCGGAATGCGGAATGGACGCTATCGAACCATATGGAATAGGCATCCAAAAATTAGAAGATGCGGTAAAAACCCTTTTTTCGGCTTCCGGCTATGACGGCGTAAGAATAGCAAGAATAGATTCGGATATCGCTAAAAGCAAAATAAAAGGCGCCGAAATATTCAGAAAAATGCGCAAAAAAGAAATAGATATACTGATAGGAACGCAGATTATAACCAAGGGACACGATTTTCCCGACGTCGGGCTTGCGGCGGTAATCTCCGCCGACGGTTTGCTTAATATACCGGATTTCAGGAGCGCGGAAAAGGGCTTTCAAATGCTGACGCAGGTTTCGGGAAGAGCGGGCAGGGGAGAAAATCCGGGGAAAATAGCTATTCAAACTTTCCTAGCCGACAACTATCTTTTGCGTTGCGCCGCGGAAAACGACGCAAGGGGATTTTACGAAAAAGAGCTTGGAATAAGGAAGGAATACGGTTATCCTCCATATACTAAAATAATCGCCTTAAAGCTTATCGATAAAAATATCGAACGATTAAAGGAAACGGCTTTTAATTTAAGAAAGGCGGTGGATATAAATATCGGCTTATCGGGATTTAAAAATATATCGGTTTTAGGCCCTTCTCCTTGTCCGGTAGAAAAAATAAAAAACGATTACAGGTACCAGTTAATATTAAAAGCGTATCCCGCCGCTTCCAATCTTCATAAATTAATAGACGCGCTTAAAAACGACGATTATTTATCTAAATTTTTTTATTCGCAAAAAATTAAGGTAGATGTTGACCCCGACGTTCTTATATGATAAACTTAAAACTCGCAATAATTTTTTTTAAAGGATATAGAGAGGTTTTAATTAATGAACAAAGCGCAGTTTATCGAAAAATTTGCAAGCCGGAACGACATACCTTCAAAAATTTCTGAAAATGTCGTGAATACGATATTAAATGAAATAAAAGAATCCTTAATTCAAAGAAGCAGGGTGGAAATAAGAGGATTCGGAAGTTTTTCCATAAAAGAATATAAATCGTATTTGGGAAGAAACCCTAAAACCGGAGAAGAAATTAAAGTGCCGAAAAAATTGGCTCCGATTTTTAAAGTCAGCAAGATTTATAAAAATGACCTTGTCAAAGAGCGGTAACGCCCTCAAAAAGTTTTTTATAAAGACTTACGGCTGCCAGATGAACTTTTATGATTCCGGCATAATAGAAAGCGGTCTTTTAAAAAACGGCTTTAATAAGGCAAATTCTATCGGCGACGCCGACGTCGTTATTATTAACACGTGCAGCGTCCGCGACCACGCGGAACACAAGATAGTTTCCGAATTGGGCAGATTAAAAAAAAACGCCCCCGGTAAAAAAATAGTTCTTGCCGGATGTTTTGCAAAACAGCTTAAAATAAAAAATAGAAATGACGGACAAAAGGCCGGGTTTTTCGGAAATATAAATAAACCGGAAAAAAGCGGGAGTTTATTTTTCGATTATCTTTTCGGTCCGGACGAAGCGCCCCTTATTCCCGATATTCTTAGGCGCGAAGCGGAAAAAGACGGCGCGGGCGGCTGCCGCGGGAACGGCTCCGAACGCAATTATAAAGATTTTGGATTATCCCGGAAATATTTTTACGATAAAGAAACGGAAAGCCGTACGGCGGCAGTCAAAATTACCGAAGGATGCGACAACTATTGTTCGTATTGCATAGTTCCGTACGTAAGGGGCAGGGAAAGGTCGATACCGTTTGAAATTATATGCAATACGGTTAGAGGGGAGGTTCTAAACGGAGCCGAAAATATACTGCTGCTGGGGCAGAACGTAAATTCGTATTCGTCTCCGGAGGCGGGTAAGGATAAAAAAGATTTTTGCCGACTTATAAATTATCTTTCGGAAATAGACGGCATAGGCAAAATCAAATTTCTAACTTCCCACCCAAAAGATTTTAGCGACGGACTTATAGACATAATCCGCCGGAACGATAAAATTTCCAAGGAAATTCACCTGCCTGTCCAAGCCGGTTCCGATAAGATACTGTACGCTATGAACAGGGGTTATACGGCAGGCGATTATTTAAAACTCGTCGAAAAGTTAAGGAACGGGCGTTCCGATATTTCTTTATCCACCGATATAATAGTCGGTTTTCCCGGCGAGTCGGAGGAAGATTTCAAATCTACGCTTTCTTTGCTGGACGAAGTGAAATTTAATTTTATATTCGGATTTAAATATTCCCCAAGGCCTTTTACTAAAGCTTTTGAAATTTTAGACGATGTATCAGCTGAAGAAAAAAAAGAACGGCTCGAAAGATTGTTCAAAAAACAAAAAGAAATCAAGAGCCTTTATTTATAACAAATTTATAGCGGGGCAGTACTGTCATGCTAATTGATTTTCATACGCACACAGTTTTTTCAGACGGCGAGCTTGCGCCGGCAGAGCTTATCAGAAGGTCGGTATATAACGGTTTAAGCGCTATCGCCATAACCGACCATGCGGATTTTTCCAATATCGAGCACAATATTTCCTGCATTAAAAAGATTTGCGAAAAAATAAACCTTCTTTACGGCGACAATAATAAATTTAAGGTTCTGCCCGGCGTTGAAATAACGCATGTTCCGCCTCCGCTGATAAAAGACGCGGTAAACCTTGCAAGAAAATGCGGCGCAAGCATCATAATAGTTCACGGCGAAACCCTCAGCGAGCCGGTTGAAAAAGGAACAAACCTGGCGGCGTTAAAAGAAGATATAGACATACTGTCCCATCCGGGATTGATTACCGCCGAAGAAGCCGCGCTCGCAAAAAAAAACGGCATATATTTGGAGCTGTCATATAGAAAAGGGCACTGCCTTGCGAACGGTTTCGTAGCCCGCGCGGCATTAGAAGCCGGAGCGGAACTCGTCATTTCGAGCGACGCCCATTCCCCTTCGGACATTATGGACGAAAAGGCTTACGCCGGCATCGGATTAGGCGCGGGGCTAACGGACGCCGAGATTGCTAAAATTAAGAAAAATGCATTGAAATTATTAAAAAAATACGCTTGATTTAATATTTATATTCTTGTATAGTATCTGTTATTGTTAGACTCCAAAAATGATTTAAGAGGGAAATCTATGGAAAAAATAGGCTTTGAAGGATTTTTCGCCAAAAAGAGGATGTTATTTTTAGGCTTTTTAATATTAATAGTCTTGGCGGCAGGCTCCGTTTTCGGCGTCCGCTACTATAATTACAACAGGAACGAAAATGCCGGCAAGCTGTTATGGAAAGGCGTCCGCCTTTATATGTCCTATAACGGCAAAAATCCTAAAGTCCTTGTCCGGTCGGCTCTTTGCCTCAAAAAGCTCCAAACCGGCTATAAAGGAACCGGCGCTTCCAAAATCTCCTTATTTTACCTCGGTTCGGATTATATGAAATCCGGAAAACCCGACGAGGCGGCTGTTTATTTCGGCGAATATATTAAAAATTATCCTAAACCCGATTCCGATAATCTGACTTTTCTGGCATACAGCAATCTTGCGGCCGCCGCAATGGTTAAAAAAGATTACAAGAGAGCGATTGCCGATTTTAAGGCGATGTCGAAAATAGACGGCATAGAGCTTCAGGAATACGCTTTACTGGAAGAAGCCGCGCTTTACTCCCAAATAAAAAAACCTCGGAAGGCCGCGGCCATTTATAAAGCTATGCTTACGAACGACGCAATGACCAAGGACAGGGGATACATAGAAAACTTAATTCAGCTAAACTCGTAATCTAAAATTATCGGAACCGGTTATTAATGATTTAACTAAAAAAAAGGGGGCTATAAACGCATGATAGGCATTTTAAAAAACGGCAACAAAAAATGCATGCTCGTTATGGATGCGGCATTAACCGATAAAGACGCCGAACTGGAAAAAATTAAAAAATCCGACGACAGGTTGTTTAACGCGTCGAAACCCGCGCTGTCTCTTATTAATGAATGGCGCAACAGGATTTTATCTTTGGCGAACGACCATGTCGGCATAATGGAAATTACTATCGATACAAAAAAAGACACGGGGCTTTTCAAGGTAGAAATGAAAGACGCCGCCCATAGGATTACAAGCGTCGCCACCGCGACCGAAGAGATGTCTTCGACCGCCAAGGAGATTGCGAAAAACGCGCAGTCGGCGGCAAGAGAAGCTACGGACACCGTTAAAAAAACAAAGGAAGGTTCGGTAGCCCTAGAAGAGCTTATTTCGAGGATGGAACAGGTGGAGCAGGCCGTTAAAACAATGGGGGAGTCGATAAACCAGTTTGTAACGAGGACGCAGAAAATAGTCGAACTTACCGATAAAGTAAAAGAAATAGCCGCGCAGACAAATCTTCTGTCTTTAAACGCCGCGATAGAGGCGGCAAGAGCCGGAGAGCACGGAAGAGGCTTTGCGGTCGTAGCCGACGAGGTCAGAACCCTTGCGGAAAAGTCGGCTCAGGCGGCAAAAGAAATAGAGCAGGTTACGCAGGACATCGGAAGCCAATCCAAAGAAGTAGAGCTAAAAGTCAAAGAAGGGCTGTCGCATCTTAAAAATTCGCAGGAATCGTTAGACGTCGTAACGGGCGTGATGGGCATAGCCGATAAAGCGGCGTCCAAAACCAGCGAACAGGTAACGTATATAGCCACCGCCGCCGAGGAACAGTCCCAGGTCGCCGCCGAAATGGCAAACAACCTGCTGAATTTAACCAACGGAATAGAAGAAATACAGAAAACTTTCGATAGTATCGACTCTTCTTTTAATAAAATAATAGAGGACCAGGTTAATTCCGTAAAGACTTTTTCGGAATGGAAATTCGACTGCATGATTTTAAACATCGTTAAAGCCGACCATCTTACGTGGGTCACAAAAGTGCTGGATACCCTTGCCGCCAAAGGAAGCGTTTCTTTGACAAGCTCGGAGCTGACTGACCATCATCAATGCAGGCTCGGAAAATGGTACGACGGCGCAGGCCGCGAAAAATACGGCGATTATAAGGAATTTGCCGACTTAGGACAGATTCACCCGAAAGTGCACGAAACGGGAAAAGCCCTTATAGACGCCCTTAACGCGAAAAATATAGAAAAAGCAAATAATCTTGCCGGCAAGCTCATAGATTACAAAAATCAGGTCATAAAAGCGCTCGACGATTTAAACAAAAAAGTCAAGGAAAACAACATTTATAACAGGCATTAAAATAAAATCCTTAAAACAAGTGAACCCTATAAACGTACTCTTTCTGTGGCACTTTCACCAGCCTTATTACAAAGATAATTTTACCGGCGAAATGTTAATGCCGTGGACGAGGCTTCATGCCACCAAAGACTATTACTTCATGGGGGCGCTTTTAAAGAATTATCCTAAAATCCACGCGACTTTTAACTATTCGCCGTCTTTGCTCCGCCAGCTCGAAGATTATACCGAAGGTTATGGCGATATGCTTAAAAGCGAAAAATTTTTAAGCGTATCATCTCAAAAAATATCGGAACTTTCTCCCGAAAACAAACTGTTTATTATAGAAAAATTTTTTCCGGCATGCTCTTCGAGCAACAATTTTATCGAAAAAAGCGGCAGGTTTAAACAGCTGTATTACAGGTTGAAAACCGCCGATGCGGAAGGATTTGAAGAAAAACTAAATTTATTCGATTCCCAGGACTATTTAGATATAATAGTCCTATTCAATCTTCTCTGGTTCGACCCTCTTTCCATTAGTTCCGATGAATTTTTAACGGCGTTAAAAACGAAAGACAAGAAATTTACGGAGGAAGAAAAAGATAAATTAATAAAAGAAAAAATTCCCATGGTTTTAAATAAAATACTTCCTTTAATAACGGAACTTGCAAAAAGCGGCCAAATCGAACTTTCGGCAAGCCCTTACTACCATCCGATACTGCCTTTGCTGTGCGATACTGATATAGCCGATTTTCACGACGGTATAAAACTGCCAGCGCCTTTCAGGCATTCGGAAGACGCAGGCTATCAGATTAAAAGCGCCTTAGATTATTTCGACAAAAAATTAGGCTATAAAATCGAAGGCATGTGGCCTTCGGAAGGAAGCGTAAGCGAAAGGGCGTTAAAGCTTTTCATAGACGCCGGCATAAACTGGATAGCTACCGACGAAGAGATTCTTTCGAATTCTATCGGCGTTAATTTCTCGGAATCCAGCAGCAATAGAAAGCTTCTTTACAGGGCTTATGCCGTAAAGAGAAACGGAAAATATTCGTATATATTTTTCAGGGATAAAGGCCTTTCCGATTTAATAGGATTTAAATATTCCAATTATGAGCCGAAAGCCGCGGCAGAAGATTTAATAAACAACTTGAAAAATATAGCGTTAAGTCTTCGAAATTACGATAAAAACGGATTAGCGGCAGTTCCTATAATACTGGACGGCGAGAATGCGTGGGAATATTACAAAAATAACGGATTCGACTTCTTTAATTATCTTTACGAAGGCTTATCGGATAATGATAATGCCTACGCCATAAACGCCGTAACCTTCGGCGAATACATTAAAAAAGCGGAAAATATCCTTAAAATAAACGGCGGCGAATCAGACAGGCAATACGAATACGGCAAAACCGGCGTTAAAATAAAATCATTTTCCGATATAAAATGGAACCTCGAACCCGACTCGGAATTTGATTTTTCCAAAATTTACAATATCCCGACTATTTATCCCGGTTCATGGATAAACCATAACTTCAGGATATGGATAGGCGATACGGAAGACAACAAGGCATGGGACATGCTTTCTAAAACAAGGGATTACCTTGCGCATAAGAACAAAACGCCGGATGCCGGCGATTACAAAGCCGCCTGGGAACAGATTTTTATCGCCGAAGGAAGCGACTATAACTGGTGGTATGGCGAAGACAGGACGTCCGGCATAGACGAAGAATACGACAGCCTATATAGAACGCACCTTATAAACGTCTATAAATTCTTAAAGGACAATCCGCCCGACGAATATTATATTCCCATTATAGAAAAAAAACGCGCGGTAAAGCCGAATCTGGACGCGGTATCGTTTATAGAGCCCGAAATAGACGGCGTTGCCGGAAATTATTTCGAATGGCTTGGAAGCGCGGTATATTTTCCAAGTATTTTGTCCGGAAAGACGATGGCGCATACAGACAGATTTATCAGGAAACTGCAATACGGATTTAACGAAAATAATTTTTTTATGAGATTCGATTTTTTCAAAAAGGACTATTCCGAATTGTCTGATAAAGTCCTTATAATAAAGTTTATAAACACTTCTGAAAGTGAAGTAAAACTTGAATTTAATAAAGATAAAAGTCTGAATTCACAATTAATATCGCCAAATAACTATAATAACGGAATTAATATCGACGGAATAAATATTATAAGAGCCTCATATAAAAAAATTTTAGAATTATCCGTCGCGACTTCCGCGTTAGGCGTTATGCCTAAAGGCGCGCTCGACTTTTACGCGGTCTTTACTTATAAAGACAATCCTTTAGCCGAAATAGAGCGTTTTCCAGTCAACGGTTATTTTGAAGCAATGGTTCCAGACGCCGACTTTGAAATAATCAACTGGCTGGTATAGCATAACATAAAAACTTTATCGTTTTGTTATTGGTTGGTTGTATCGACTGCGCTTTGGTTTACCCCTCATAATTCTTTTTTATGGCAATTTTTGAAATTCATATCGGTTAATTATCTTAAATACTGTGCAATATACATGAATAATGCGGGGAATATATCCGCGATATTTTTGTCTTGTCTATTAATTACAATGTCCCATAAGGAACATTATGTAAACTAAAAATATTCGGCATTCATTTCAGTAACTTTGTAATTCTGTAACAAGGAAGTCGTTTAAAAAAAATAAAATAAAATTAAGGGAATAAATAACAGCAGATAAGTTTTTAAATGCGCTTGCTAAAAAGCCGCGTGAAAAATCCATTATTGCGTTTTTTTTTGTTTAAAATATCTTCGTCTATTTTTACCAAAACGGTAAGGTCTCCGTTTTTTCCTCCGAAAACCCCTTCGTCTCCTTTTCCTTTAAATACAATGAATTTTCTATTCGCATTATTTTCGAAAGAGATAAAATGATTATCGGCGCGAACGGAATCTGTTTTTCTAAGAACAAGCAATTCGCCGATATCAAATTGCAGTTTGATTTCTTCAGTCTTTTTTATTCTCGCCATTCCGCCGCAAGTTTTGCATTTATATAAAAATATGTCGCCATATCCGTTGCAGTTTCGGCAGATTTTATCGACGCCGGTATCGCGGCTCTTAACCTTTCCCAATCCTTTGCATTGGGGACAAACAGATACCAATGTGCCCTTCTCCCTGCCCTGTCCGCCGCAGTCGGGACATTTTATATATCTTTGCAACGACACGGTTTTTTCTATGGCCGGTCCGTCTTCCTCTTCCGTTCCTTTCAGTCTATTAACGAAATCATCGTTAAAATCTATTTCTATATTAATGTTTCCGCCGTCTCTAAGACGGGTTCTGTATGAAGCGGCCTTATTTTCCGATTGCTTCTTTTTAAAGTCGCCTTCTTCTTTAAGGTCTAAGTCATATAATTGCCTTGAATCGGGATTCATTAACGTCCTGTAAGCTTCGTTTAAGTCTATAAATTTGTTAACGTTTTCAGGATTCTTATCGGGATGGTACAGTGTGGCAAGTTTCCTGTACTGGCTTTTAATCAGCTTTTCGCCGGCATTCTGATGTATTTCTAAAATAGAATAATAATCTTTCATATCGATGATTTATTTAAAAGTTAACGAAGCTATTATAAAGCAGAAATGAAACAATATCAAGGGCGATATTGTCCGATATAGCTTAAAATCGCCCCGGCCTCTTTAATAAATTATCCTTGCGGCTTAAAATTTTTTAGCGGTTTATATCGTCCGTTTTGTTTAGGATTCTGACTTCATAACGGGGTTTATAATAAGTTTTGTTTTGCTGTATGCGGCAAGTATAGTATAATAAAATTTATTAAATCGATTTATACTAACGTTTATTTTATTCATCCTTAAAGATTGCATGGTTATTATTCGTTGCGCTCTGGTTCTTTTCTTTCCTTTAGCTTTCTTAACCGAATTTTTTATAGGCGCTTTAAAATACGGTTTTCATCCGCTAAACCTTATGGGAAGGGTTGCGGTTTATTTTGAAAAATTATTTTATTTCATATCCGATGGAATTGTTTCCGGCATATTTTTCAATATTTTTACCGTTCTTGCAATAACGACGGTTTTCGCCGCGATTAGTTCCGCCGCGATTCATATTTCGCCCGCGGTTTTTTATGCCCTATTCGTTTATATCCTTTCCTCGTTTCTTTCGGCCGGAGGCTTAAGGCATGAAAGCATAAAAATATACAGGCTTTTAAAAACCGGCGATATCGAAAGCGCCAGAAAAAACCTTTCCTCTCTTGCCGGCAGAGACAGCGTAGAACTCGGCCCGTCAGAAATATCAAGGGCGGTAATAGAATCCGTCGCCGAAAACACCGGCGACGGCATAGGTTCGGTATTTTTTTATTCCGCTTTAGGATTAATAATCGGATTTTTTGCCGGTTTTTTAAATAAGCCGCATCAAATGCAGTCTGCGGTTATATTCTGCTGCGCTTTCGCTGTTATTTATAAAACCGTAAATCTTTTGGATTCATTAGTAGGCTATAGAAACGTAAAATATGAAAAATTCGGAAAATTTTCCGCCCGCATAGACGATGCGCTTAATTATATTCCTTTCAGAATAACGGCCTGCTTCATGTTCCTGTCGGTATTTATATTGGATTTAACGGAAAATTCCGGCGGCGATATAAATCATAACTATTATCATGCCGGCGGCGCTTTTAAGTCGTGGTGCAAATTTAGAAAAAATCATCCGAGTCCTAACGGCGGACAGCTTGAATCGATAATGGCGGGAGCTTTGAATATAAAATTAGGCGGAATAAACTATTACGCCGGGGTTAAAAGCGAAAGGCCGGTTATAGGATTTCAAGATTACGGCAGGGCAAATGAAGAAAATATTATAAATGCCGTCAGAATTATGGAATTGGCATCCGCTCTAATATGCATCTTTTGCGCTTTAATATTTGCGGCCCTCGTTTTCTTTTAATCCAAGACCGGCTACGGCCGCTTCTTTATTTTGGTATTTTTATATTATTATTATGCTTATAGTTGGTTCGTATTATTTATGCGGCTTTAGATTTTTAATCTTCAATCTCCGCTATTCTGACATTAAGGTTTTTATCTATTTTTAGAATCGTATAATTATTAACGCATTTCCATCTTTTGTCGGAGTCTATTGGTTCGGAAGCCGCTATTACTTTTCCTTCCTTTTCGTCTTTCATATAGTACATGGAGTAATATGCCAGCCTTGGCTGTTTTTCCGGGTCTTCGTCCGGCTTTTTGGCTTTGGCAAGCCTTAAGACGTACAGGTCGTTGCCGGGTTCTTTTAAAAGCATATTGATAGCGGTAAATCGGTGTTTTCTGGCAAAGTCGGTTATGAACGCCTTGAATTCGTCAAAATCGACGCCGTTTTTAAATCTGGAGGCTATAAGGTTGAGAAGAGCCTGCGAATCAGTCATGGATTCGTCTCCTAAATCGTAAATAGTCCCGTTATGAGCAAGCACGAATGCGGAATAAGGGCTTTTATCGTTTTTCCAGTCGGTAACGTCTTTTATTCCTTTCGCGCTTATAAACCCGTCGTCCGCATACGGATGAGCATGAATGTTGTCTATTTCCCCTTTCCCGCTCGACGCCAGTCTTATGTGGGATATCATGAGGTTGCCTTTGACGGCTTCAAGCCTTTGCGATAATTCGGGCGTTTCGGCGACGGGGCTTCCTTTTTTAAAAAGAAGCTCGTCTTCGGGGATGCGCCCGCCGCCTTTTATTTCTTCGCTAAAGGACATGGCATATATTCCGAAACCGTCTTTGTGAGGCGCGTCGTAGGCTTTTTTAGACTGCTCTTTAAGGCTGTGGAACGCTCCGCCGTTCGCCCTGTCTTCGATTATATATTTGTAATCCATCTTATTTTTCGACATAACGGCAATCATTCTGCACATATCCATCCACCTCGGTTTAATATGTATTTTTATTATATCTTTAGCGATGCCGCATTTTAGACGGAAAATTAAAATTCGTCTAAATAATCATCCATAGAGATATTGTTCGAAGGCTTGAAGAAAAAAGCGGTCAAAAACACGAGTATGATTTCTACCGCTACTCCTATCAGCCCTATATATATTTTATCGTAAATAATATTTAAATGCGTAACGTATAATAAATATAATATTGTAAAAAGCCCTCCCGCCAAAGCTATCGAAGCGGGAATCTTGGATATGCGGTTTGTAAAAAGCGGCATAAATACGACCGGAAAAAGCTGCAATATTATAATGCCTCCTATGAGCTGCAATTTAATTATGAGTATCGGGTTTATTATAACGCTTAACAAAAGCGCCAGGGCTATAATGAAAGCTACGGAAACTTTGCTCATGAGCTCCTGCGACTTATCGGATATGCCGGGGTCGATAAGATTTTGGTATATGTTTTTGGTAAAAAGATTCGCCGAGGCTATTGCCATAATAGAAGCCGGCACCATGCTGCCGAGAATTATTATTCCGCCGAAAAGCGCGGAAAGGTATGGTCCGAATGTTTTATAAAGCATAAGAGGTATAGCCAGATTAGGGTTTTTAAGTCCCGGAACAATATAAAGAGCCGCAAAACCAAGTAAAGTAACAAATATAAGCATTATATTGTATAAAGGCATAAATATGGCGTTTTTTCTGATAGAATCGGCGTTTTTTGAAGTATAAGCCCCGTTAATAGCATGGGGATAAAGAAAAAGCGCGACCGCGGAACCTAACGCGAGAGTCGCAAAGGACAAGAAATCCGCGCTTGGTACGGTGGATTTTGCCGGATACGTTTTATTTAGCCATTCGAACATATTTCCGAAACCGTTAAAATAGTGGATGGGTATAAAGATAACAAGCGTTATAACCATAGCCCATATAAAAAAATCTTTAAAAAAAGACGTGATGGCCGCAGCCCTTATTCCGCTGAAAACCGTGAACGCTATTACTGCGGCAAGAGACACTGCTATCGCTATGTCCGGAGCCAATCCGCAAATAGAAAGCACGTATCTCATTCCGAATATCTGAAGTCCTATGTAAGGAAGTTCGGCGAATATTCCTATGCCGGCAACAAGCGCGCCGAGGAATTTACTGTCGAAGACCTTGGTCGAGTAATCGCCCACTGTAATAAAATTATGTTTTTTGGAAACGTTCCAAAGTCTGGGAATCGTGAGGAAAAGCAAAGGATATTCAATTATACAGTAAGAAACCGCAAAAAACGCAAAAGCTCCCGAATTATAGGCAAGTCCCGGAACGGCTAAAAGCGTATATGCCGTATAAATATCCCCGCCAAGAAGAAACCATATGATAAATGCGCCGAATCTCTTTCCGGCCAAAGACCATTCCATAAGGCTGTCGGTTTTGGACGCTTCGAACCTTTTGGCAAGAAAACCGGCAAGCGCTATTAAAACTATAAATGAAAAAATTATGATTATTTGTATATTTTCTACCGGCATAATTTATATCGTTTGCATGTTCGCCGTTCTGGAAATCAGGAAAATTTATTTCTTGATTTTTTTTTAGTTAGCCTACGGAATATATAAAAATATTTTCCGGAACGGAAAGCGTGATTTATAATATTATAGATTTATTTAGTTTAAGCGTTACATAATGTTTTATAAAAAATAGTGCTTATTTTACTGATGTTTTTGCATTTTAATTATGCTTATATTCCTTTTTTCTATCCTATAGGCTATGTATGTTAGAATTACGGTAATTATATCCATTATTATAAAAAACCATACCATAAGGCTCATTCCGAACGCTATCCTGTTTGTATTATAAAATCCTATGCCTAATGTGAGTATTAAAACTGGAATAGATAAAATTATCCAAGTAAGCGGGTGATATCTTTTATAGCCCGCGCGTTTTTTGCCTCCGTCGTTCGACATAGCTTAATCCCTTAAGATTTACCGTTGCCGGTTTGGCTCCGTTCCGGTATGAAGTTAAATTTTTCAGTCCTTAAAAGGTTCCTTTATAGCCTTTATAATATTGCTCGTAGATTTTCCGCCGATAAAATCTATTAGAATCACCCGTCCGCCGGATGATTCGACGATATCTTTGCCTGCGACGGTTTTTCCGTCGTAATCCCCGCCTTTAACCAAAAAATCCGGCATTATTTCTTTTATCAGGTTATAAGGGGTGTCTTCGTCGAATATTACGACGTAATCTACCGGCTTCAGATTTGCCGCAACATATGCCCTGTCTTCCTCGCTTATTACCGGTCTGCCCCGCCCTTTAAGCCTCCTGACAGATTTATCGCTGTTTATTCCTACTATTAATATATCGCCGAGAGTTTTCGCCTTATTCAGGTACCCGACGTGTCCGGCATGTATAATATCGAAACATCCGTTGGTAAACACGATTTTTTTAGACTCTTTCCTTAGCGCGGATATTTCCTTTTTTATTTCTTTTATTCCTACTATTTTTCCCGTTTTACAGCCGGCTGAAAGCATTTGTTTTAAGCTGTATTATATAAATTTATGAAGTTTATTTAATAAATTTTATTTGATTACTTAATTTAGTTCGCATGAAAACTAAAAACCCCTGATATATTCGGTATATATCAGGGGAAAAATGAAGAAAAAGATTACTTTAAACATTTTATCAAAACATATTTTTTTGTCAATATAAAATTTAACATATAAAATTTAACGGCGCTATTTTTTTATTCTATAATAATGTTCCACCGAAACAGAATAATTCTTAGAATTTGAATTTATATCGAAAAAAACCACCTCAAATTTTACGGGACGGTCAGGTAAAATCTCCGTATCCGACATATTTTCGCCTTCTTTATTATTTAAGAGCATATCTATTTTAACATTGGACATGCCTTTAAGTTTTTTTACTGATATAAAATTTCCCGCGTAAACATGCTTAGTCAAAAGAACGATATTTTTTGAGCTGTAAAGTTTGCAATTCAGTTTGACGTATCCTACCGGAAACTTATTTTTATTGACCAGATAGCCCGTAATTAATAAATTTTTTTCCGGTAAAACTTTAGATTTGTAAACCGCGGTTTTCAGTTCGAAAAGCTTTATGCCGGTGCCGCGAGCCGCGGATAGCGTCTTGAAAAGATAATAAGCCGAAAACAGCGCCGCTATCGCAAGTATGGCGTAAAATACCTTTTTAAGACCGCCCGCGCCTTTATTTTCTTTTATATTTATCCTCTTTTTGGGGGGAATCCGCCCTTCTGTTTTTTTTTCTTCAAAAAACGAATCCGGCGATTCTTTTTTGCCTATATTTCCGTTTCCTATCGAAAAACCTTTTTTGCCGTCGTCTCCGAAAAGTTCGTCTTCTCCGTTTTCTCCTAATTTCCAGTTGTCCATTCCACCGTTTTCCGTTTCCTTAAATTTTTGTATCGCATATGCGATACCGCTAATTTTATCATATAAAAACTTATTTTAAAATAAAAATTTTACTGACGCGCGGAATTTTATGGAAGGCTTATGCGCGAGTTCGGACTTGAATAATAAGGGTTTATGTAATATAATTCAAAGTATAAACCTTTGCTGCGGCATATTAACTAACGGAAGCGATCGGAAGGCTGGTGCCTCTCTTTGACTTCAAATCAACTGTTGCCCCCATAAGGGCAAGGCGGGTTCGATTCCCGTACGCTTCCGCCAAAAGCTATAAATGAATTTATAAATAAAGCCTTTTTCATGCGGTACCGGTTAATGCCGGGAATAAATTTTTATAGCCCCGGCTAAAACCGAAACGGTTTTGTCTATATCGGATTTAGTATGTTTTGAGCTTAAAAACATCGCTTCATACTGAGATGGAGCCATAAATATCCCTGCATTTAATGCCGACGCGAAAAATTCCTTAAACAGGTTTGCGTCCGATTTCATCACGTCGTTAAAATTATTTACGCTTCCGCCCTTAAAAAAAATCGTCAGTATGGAAGAAATAGAATTTATCGTTATTTTATCGTCAAAATTTTTAAGTTCGCCCTTCAGGCTTTTTACTAAGTAGTCCGAGGCTTCGTTTGCCTTGGACACGGCGCCGTCTTCTTCTATCGCTTTTATAGTCGCGATACCGGCGGCTACGCATACCGGATTTCCCGAAAGCGTGCCCGCCTGATAAACGGGTCCGAGCGGCGAAAGGTATTCCATTATATCTTTTCTGCCGCCGAAAGCGCCTATGGGCAATCCGCCGCCTATAATTTTTCCGAGGCAAGTAATATCGGGTTTTATTTTAAATAAGCCCTGGGCGCCGCCCAAAGACAGCCTGAATCCGGTAATCACTTCGTCGAATATGACGAGAGCGCCGTTTTCGCGGGCTAAAACCGTCAAATTTTCTAAAAAGCCTTCCGCAGGCAGAACCACTCCCATATTTGCGGCAACAGGCTCTATTATGACTGCGGCTATCAGGTTTTTATTTGCGGAAAATATATTTTTAACCGAAGATAAGTCATTATAAACCGCGACAAGAGTATCTTTAGAGAGGCCTTCGGGAATACCCGCGCTTGAAGGAACCGACGTGGTCAATGCTCCGGAACCGGCTTTAACGAGCATCGAATCCGAATGGCCGTGATAGCACCCTTCAAATTTTATAATCTTGCTTCTTCCGGTAAAACCCCTTGCAAGCCTTACCGCGCTCATCACGGCTTCCGTGCCGGAATTTACGAGTCTGACCATTTCTATCGACGGAAAATTTTTATTTATTAACTCTGCCAGTTCAATTTCTCTTTCGGTAGTCGCGCCGAAACTAAAACCGCTGGAAGAAACATCCGAAATTGCCTTTGCGACCCGTTCGTCGGCATGGCCTAAGAGCATCGGTCCGTAAGACATAACATAATCGATATATTCGTTTCCGTCTATATCGTATATTTTACTACCCTGCGCCCTATTTATTAAGAGCGGAGGCAGACCGACAGATTTAAAAGCCCTGACGGGGCTGTTTACGCCGCCCGGCATCAAGGTTCCTGCAAGTCTGGCTTTTTCGATGCTTTTATTAAAACTGCGGCTCATAGAATATTCCTTTCGTTTCTTTTATCTATTTTTTTATTTTTTATTTTTTTGTTTATAGGTTTTACCGCATTCGGCAGATAGGGGGCAAAAAATTTAAAAACTTCTAAATTCCAGCCCGGTAAAACGACGTGTCCGCTGTTTTTTGCGACAAACAATTGTTTTTTAGCTTTAATAAGCTTATAAACGGCAAAAGTGCCTTTAGGAGGGCAGTCTTCGTCTTTAAGCCCCACTCCTATAAGAACCGGCGATTTAATCCAGCCCGCAAAATTTTTCGTATCCACGTAATAAAGGGACCTCATAACCTTGGCTTTATCTGAGGGATGTTTATTTAAAAATGCTTTGACTTCCATATAAGGCCCCATTTTTGCCAAAGGCATCTGAACCGGAATATCGCTTAAAAAGGGAACGTCGCCCGCGGCGGCAACGACATGGCCGTCTATTGCGGCGTCTATTAAGGGCAGGGCTCCCCCCATGCTCCCTCCTGTAACGAATATATAATTGCCGTTTATATATTTATAATGCTGTAAAAACTCAAGAGACGCAAGCGAATCCATAATTATTTTTACCATGGAAAAAGTTCTTACGCGTAAAATTCCGTCCGTCATAAGACCCGGGAATCCCGGATTATAAACCGCCCTGCTTCTGCCGTGGCCCCTTAAATCGATTGAAAGCGCGCCGTAACCCCTTCTTGCGAAAAAGTGCGCCCAACCGGCAGTTCCGTAAGAGCCGTAACCATGCAGCAAAAGCACCCCCGGATATTTTTTCCCCTTAATCCAGTAAGGAATAGCAAAATAACCTTTTAGTTTTAAACCGTCGTATGAGGTTAAAGTCAAATCGAAGGTTTCTATTTTGTTTATTTTGTCGTTATAAAGAGGTTTTAAGGCATATCTGGGTTTTTCTTTGCGCAGGCGGCTATACATGCCGAGCCAGAATTTTTTAAATTTTTGCCTTTTTGTTAACTTTAAAGCGTTAACCTTAGCGGGCGGGATGTTATGAATATTTTGCTTTATATTAATTTCTTTTACGCTGTTTTTGTATAAAAAAATTCCCGCTGTAAAAATTATTATTAAAAACAGTATTATTATCGTCAGGACTTTATTGTTTTTAGGTTTCATAATTCGAAAGTTTAATAATATAAAACAGGCATCCTTTTGAATTTCTTCAAAAAGATGCCCTGATTAATTTTACGCTATCCTCTTATGCGTATAGCTTTTTATTTTAAAGATTCAAAATATTCGGCCACGGTTTTAAGTTCGGCGGAAGTCATTTTGCTGTTTGCCGGCATCATAGAAGTCGGCTTGTGAACCTTTGGAGTTTTGATTTGGACTTCAAGCCAGTGTATAGAATGTCCTTTCGAGCCTTCTTTAGAAAGATTTGGCCCTATCGAACCGCCTTTGCCGTTTATAATATGGCAGCCGGTACAGCCCTGCGCATCGATAATTTTCATCGCCGCGGCTTCTAATTTATTAGAAGCGGGTTTGGCCGATGTTTTGCCTGAAGCGTTAGCCGCAGGAGCCGGAGCCGCGACCGCAGGAGCGGATTGTTCCTTGGCTTTGGGCGCCGCGGGTTTTTTAGCGCAGCCGTAAAGGCCGAAACTTACGACTAATAAAAATAATGCCGTTAATAAAACGGATAACCCTTTTTTGCTTTTTAGCGCTTTCAATTTTTTACCCTCCGTAAATTAAATTAAATTAAGTTTTAATACCTGAACGAATTTTCGCTGCTGCAAATTTTACAGCTTAACCTTATATATAATATATCTATTAAAAATTTTGTCAAGCCGTTTTTTTTTGATTTTTTTTTGATTTGTTTATTTTTTTATTTAAAATTATATCCTGCAGTTTTTTTTAACGTCTAAAACTTTTATGCCGCAGGGCAATAATCCGTTAATTTTGCTTTTTAGTTCCGACAGTTCCTCCGGCCCGTCCAGAAAATCTGCCGTTCCGTTCTTTGTAATTTTTAATTTAATATATAAATCGTCGCTTTCGCACATAAACGGTATGGGATTCGAAAAGCTGATTTTAGGTTTTGGACTGAATTTCGATTCCCCGTAAGCGATGGGAAGCCTGGCTATCCTGAAAGCCCTCAGCAGTATTTTCACCGTTTCCAAATGGCCGAGATATTTCATGTCTTCCTTTTTGGAGTATATAAATATAAGTTCGGCAAGGTCATGAATGTCCGTATTATGTTTCTCTCCGGCGTCTGCGGCGTCTTCCGATGCGCCGGAAGTTTTTTTGCCGGAAGCGCGTTTTTTATGCATTTTTATATTTTCCGAATTGGATGAATAAACGGGGCTTATCGTTTTAAAATCGCAGACTCCGCATAAATGGCAAACTTTCCTGCAATTTTCCGTCAAAAATTCCGCTCCCGTGTTATACGCTGAATTATTGAGGACATCGGCCGGCGGGACAAGATATCCGCAAACCTGTTTTAAACTTTGCATATGCGATTTTTTAAATTCGCTTTTAAGGTATTCCTTATCTACGAGTGTATCTATAAAATCCCAAGGCAGAGGACTATTGACGTCTTGAGCCGCATAAAGATATTTTTCCGTCAATTCGTTAAAATTAAACCTGCCGCATTCGCCGCCGTCAGCTCCCAGCGCCTTGAGCCATGCGCCGTAATTTAATAATTTTGGCTCGCTGTCGTAAATAGCGCCAAATTTATATGCTCTGTATATAATTTTAGAAGTAAAATTATCCCCCCTCGATATAAGACCCTCTATAAAACTTACCTTCGGGTCCTGATATCTGAAGTTTACGTTTAAAGGCCTTAACGATTCTTTTAAGCGGTTTATCTTAAAATCAAGTTCAGATTCTTTTTCCATACGGTGCCATTGAAAAGGCGTATGAGGTTTAGGAACGAAATTATTGACGTTAACGGTTATACGCAAACCTTTTGCCGCCCTTTTAATTTTCGATGCCAAACGGACTATTCCGTCCAAATCGTCGATTCTTTCGTACGGAAGCCCGAGCATGAAATACAGCTTAAGGTTTTTAAAACCTTTTTTGGACATACCGGCGGCTTCTTCGAGCAGGTCTTCTTCCGATATGTTTTTATTTATGATATCCCTTAGCCTTTGAGTTCCCGCTTCCGGAGCAAGTGTAAAATTGGTTTTCTTGACGGCGGCGGTTTTTTTTAAAATATTTTCGCTCAAAGAGCCTATCCTCATAGACGGAAAAGACATGGAAATCCTTTCTCCGGCCGTCAGAACGGCCAATTCGGATAACAAGCCGTCGATTTCGGAATAGTCGCCGGTCGAAAGCGAAGATAGGGATATTTCCTCCAGACCGGTGCCAAACAAACCGTTTTTTACCGCTTTAACGATGGTTTCCTTCTTTCTTTCCCTTACCGGCCTGTAAATATAGCCCGCCTGACAGAAACGGCATCCCGAAGAGCATCCCCGCGCTATCTCTATGGAAAACCTGTTATGGACGGTTTCTACGAGCGGGACCATATGGCTTCCGGCATAATTCGCACCGCGTTTAATACGGTTATCTTTATTATTGCCGGAGTCCCAGCCGCCGCATGAATCGTAATCGTTAAGAACATGTATTATAGATTTCTTAACGCTTTTAGAATACCCGGGAACATAGACCCCTCTTATTTTCGCAAGCTCCGATTTTACAGACTCCCTGTATTTCGCTTTATTTATTAATCCGCCTTCAAGGCTTTTTTTAGCTTTTAAAACGGTATCGCATACAGCCGCTGCAGTTATTTCTCCGTCTCCTATAATAAAAAAATCCATAAAATCGTTCAGAGGAAGCGGGTTAAACGCGCAGGGGCCGCCTGCCCCTATAAAAGGACGGTCGTATGTCCTGTCTTTAGAAAATATAGGTATATCGGACATTTCGAGCATAAGCAATATATTGGTGTAAGAAAGCTCGTACTGAAGGGAAAACCCGACGACGTCGAACGCTCTTATCTCTTCGAACGATTCTAAAGAAAAAAGCGGTATCCTATTTTCCTTAAGTTTTAGATTCATGTCGGGATAAGGCAGATAAACCCTTTCGCATGCTATATAATCGCGGGAATTCAATATATCGTATATTATCCCCATTCCTATATGGCTCATTCCTAATTCGTAAAAATCTGGAAAAGCAAGCGCAAATTTTAAAGGAATATTTTTAATATCCTTAACGACGGTCCCCATTTCTAATCCGAGGTATCTGACCGGTTTCTGAACGAATGGGAAAACGCGTTCGTTTAATTTGCGGTATAGCTCTTGATTCGTCTTCATATTTATATAGCTATTTTATCAAAAAAATAATTTTCTTACAGTTAAATTCTAACGATTTCTAACGAATTTTTTAACGAAGTTGATTTATCAGGTATAAATGTTGTAAAATAAAATATACATATGAATAATACCATACAGCTGATAGCAATAGCCATAATACCCGTTTTATTCGCTATAATCTTGCATGAAGTATCCCACGGCTATGCCGCCTATATTTTCGGCGACGATACGGCAAAAAATGCCGGAAGGCTGACGCTCAATCCATTAAAGCATATCGACCCTTTCGGAACGGTTCTGCTTCCCCTGCTTTTAATTATTTTAGGCTCCCCTTTCCTTTTCGGCTACGCAAAACCGGTTCCGGTTAATTTCAGAGGTCTTAAAAATCCTAAGAAGGATACGGGGTTTGTTGCGGCGGCAGGTCCCGTTACCAATTTCCTTCTCGCTTTTTTATGTTTCGTTTTCCTGAAAATCATACTGTTAAACTTTCCGGCGATGGCTCTTTACCTTGCATATTTTATAAGCCATTTTTCGTTCCAAACCGTTTCCGGCGGTTTATTTTTTAGATTTTTTATCTATCCCGTAACTTTTATGCTTTTCATAGGTATAATGATAAATCTTATACTTGGAACTTTTAATTTAATACCCATACCTCCTTTGGACGGAGGAAGGATTGCCGTAAGCCTTTTGCCTGAGCCTTTTTCCGGCTATTTAAGCAAACTGGAGCCGTTCGGGATAATATTATTGCTTCTGCTCTTGTTCGCCGACCCGGGGAATTTCCTGAACGTTTCATTTAATTATATCGTCAACGACATAGTTTTAAAAAATTTGAGTTTATAAGAAATTTTATACGGCGGCATAATAAAAAATACTATAGTCATGCAGTCAATATCTTATTTCCCTAAAGTATGCCTTCAATCGTACGACGGCCCGTTAGACCTTCTTTTGTCCCTTATAAAAAAAAATAAAATAAATATATACGATATTCCCATTGCCCAGATAACCGACCAATATCTGGAAGCCGCGGGACTTAACGAACAAGGCGGCGTGCCGCCTTCCGGCGCTTTTAATCTAGATGCCGGAGGAGATTTTATAGTCATGGCGGCCCAGCTTATATATATTAAATCCGTTATGCTGCTGCCCGGATGTAACGCCGGAAATACCGGAGCGGAGGGCGGCGAAGACTGCGCCGGCGACCCGCGGGCGGAACTGGCGGATATGCTTTTAGAATATCAAAAGGTTAAAGAAGTCGCCGGCTTTTTAAATAACAGGCCTATACTCGGGCGGGACGTATTTGCGATAAAAATATTTAAAGACGACGATAACCTCATAAGAAAACAATCCGGCAACACGAACGACGCCTTTGGAAATGCCGTTTTCGATGCAAATATTTTCATACTGTCGCGCTGTTTTTACGACAAAATGACCGAGGCTCAAAACAGGATAAGCTCTTATGAAATAGAAAAAGAAACATTTTCGGTTAAAGAAAAAATAGTAGAAATAATGGAAATGTTTAATTCTTTTCAATATATTCCTTTTAGCCGGATAGCAGTAAACAGTTCTAGCAAAGACGAACTGTTTACCTATTTTTTGGCGCTTCTCGAAATGGCAAGATTAGTCTTGATAAGCATTGACCAGCTCCAGGCTTTCGGCGATATATTCATATATCCTACCCGCAACGGCCTTTCGACTTATCCGGAAAAAATTGCGAGCATGAATTGACAAAAGTTCTTAAATCTTATATGTATTCACAGTTTTTATCAATTCCGCCGCAAAATTAGAAAGTTCTTCGGAAGAAGACGTAACCTGTTTCGCCGGGCTGGAAACGTTATCCTGAGATTTAATAATTTCTTCGGACGAGCGCGATATCTCTTCGCTCGTCTGCGACTGCTCTTCGGTAGCGGCGGCAATCTGGGTTATCATTTCCTTCAGTTTGCCCATAAGGGCATTTATATTGGATATGGCGTCGGCGGACTTTTGCGCGACTTCCGTTCCTTTGGATACGTTTTCTTTCGTCCCGTGCATAGATTTTACCGCATCTTCCGTAGATTTCTGTATGCTGAGAATCATAAATTCTATTTCTTTGGTCGCTTTGGTAGTCCTTTCGGCAAGTTTTCTTACTTCGTCCGCAACCACCGCAAACCCCCTTCCCTGTTCTCCGGCTCTGGCGGCTTCGATGGCGGCGTTTAAGGCGAGAAGGTTAGTCTGGTCGGCTATGTCGTTTATAACGCCGGTTATTTCCCCTATTTTTTCCGAAGAAGAACCGAGTTCCGTTATGGTGGCGGAAACTTCCGTAACGGCTTTTTCTATGTTTTTCATCTCTTCCGCAACGCCGTGGACGGATTTTGTTCCGAATTCGACGACGCGCTCGGTTTCATGGGCTTTATCCGCCGACGACGTCGAATTTTTAGCCACCTCTATTAAAACTTTAAAATATATTTTTAATTATAATTTAATATCGCAATTTAATTCAAGAGATTATTTTATTGCCCGGATGCTATTGTCCTAGCGCCGATTCCGCCGTTTTTTTGTTTAATACGCGGTACTCGCCGGACGGCAGGTTTTCCATATAAAGTCCGCCTATTCTAACCCTTTTCAGCATTAAAATTTTCAGGTTAAAAAATTCCATAAGTTTTCTGATTTCGCGGTTTTTTCCATGGGTTAAGTCTATGGACAGAATAAATTTTGTCTGTTCTTTTCTTATAATTTTTACGTCTTTCGGTTTTAAAAGACCGACGCCTTCAAGTTTGACGCCCTTTTTAATCCTGTTAAAAAGGCCGGGGGTCAACTCGCCTTTCGCCTCTATGATATATGTTTTTACCACGTCGAATTTGGGATGAGTCAATTTATAAGCAAAATCTCCGTCGTTTGTAAGCATAAGCAGGCCTTCGCTCATAAAGTCGAGCCTTCCGGCGGGAAATATATGCTTATATTTTAACGTTTCTTTTTTTATCAGTTCCATTACCGTTTTGAACCCTTCTTCCGATTTTACGGCGGTGATATAACCCTGCGGCTTGTTAAGGATAATATAGATTTTAGGCTCTTCACGGTATTTTATTTTTTTTCCGTCAACTGCTACTTCGTCTCCTTCGTTTACGAATGTAGCGAGATTGCTGATTTTTTTGCCGTTTATCGAGACCCTGCTTTCTTTTATTATTTCATCGGCGTTTCTTCTGGAAACGCCGGTATTTGCCGCCAAAAATTTATTTAATCTTACCGTCAAAATACTATCCCCTCCATTTGCGTCGAAGCCTGAGCGTAAAGCCTCATGGGAATGCGTCCGGACAAATATGCGAGCCTGCCGGCTTCCACGGCGTTTTTCATAGCCGCCGCCATCCAAACTGGATTATGGGCTCCCGCGATTGCCGTATTTATAAGAATTCCGTCCACGCCGAGCTCCATAGTTTTGCAGGCGTCGGAAGCGGTTCCAACTCCGGCGTCCACTATGACCGGAACGGACACCGTTTCTTTTATTATTTTGATATTATAAGGATTTCTGATTCCAAGGCCGGAGCCTATGGGCGAGGCAAGAGGCATAACTACGGGACAACCTGCATCTTCAAGCTTTTTAGCAAGAACCGGGTCGTCCATCATGTAAGGCATGACGGTAAAACCCTCTTTTACAAGTATTTTTGCGGCCTTAATAAGCTCCTCGTTGTCTGGATAAAGCGTTTTCCGGTCGCCTATAACTTCTAGTTTTACTAAATCCGTTTTAAAAACGCCGAGCTCCCTGGCAAGCAAGAGCGTATTCACCGCGTCTTCAGCCGTATAGCATCCGGCGGTATTCGGCAAAAGAACGTATTTGTCTAGGTCTATATAAGACAGCATATTTTCTTTTGCGCTAAAATCTATTCTTCTTACGGCAACGGTTATTATCTCGGCGCCGGAAGCGTCAGCGGCCTCTTTCATAGTTTGAAAATCGGGATATTTCCCCGTCCCTATCAGCAGGCGGGATTTAAAAGTATATCTGCCGATTTTAAGGATGTCGCCCTCAAAACCTTTACCCGCGTTTTCCGTAATTTCCATTAACATATTCCCCCAATTATTAAAGTTATCAATATTATCATAATTAAGCAATAAATAAAAATTAAAAATCAGCCGCCCGGCGCAATACTTACCAAATCGATTTTGTCGTTTTCGTTTAAAAGAAAGCCGGCATATGCGCTTTTAGAAACTATAGACCTGTTAACGGCCACGGCGGTGCTTTTAACGTTCAATTTAAGTTCGTCTATTAAATTTTGAACCGTTATGCCTCTTGAAACATCTAATTCTTTGCCGTTGATTTCTATTTGCATAGTTTTTTTTCATAAGCAGGGTTATACAGGGTATCCCTTCTGAGCGCAAGTTTCCCCGCTTTTCTTATAAAGTCCTTTATTTGCGTTTCCGACAGATATTCTCCGAATTTCCCCCCGGCGCTTCTGGTTATATTTTCTTCCATCAGAGTTCCGCCGAAATCGTTAACGCCGCAGAAAAGAGATTTTACTGCCGCATCGGTTCCTATTTTTGGCCAGCTGGTCTGAATATTTTTAAAATTATCCAGATAAAGCCTCGAAACGGCATAAAACCTGAATATCCTGTTCCGCGCGGGCATTAAATCTATTTTTTTTGCCAAAGACGTTTTGAACGGAACGAAAGGCAGGGCGATAAATTCGGTGAACCCCCGGGTTTCATCCTGAATTTGCCTTAACAGGCTTAAATGCGATACTAAATCGAGGCTCGTTTCTATATGGCCGAAAAGAACCGTAGCCGATGTTTTGAGCCCTGTTTTGTGGGCTGTTTTAATAATTTCTACCCATACAGGCGCGCTTATTTTTTCCGGACAAATCTTTTTTCGCGTATCTTCGGCTAAAATCTCCGCCGCGGTTCCCGGCATGGAATCAAGCCCCATATCGATTAATTTTAAAATGACGGCGCGGTAAGATTTTTCTGTAGCTTTCGAAAGTTCGTAAATTTCCTGCGGAGAAAAGGCATGGATATGCAAATCGCTGAAATTATCCCTGACGGTTTTAATCAAATTAAAATAATAATCTGGTTTTAAGGCTGGATATATTCCTCCCGTTACGCATATTTCGTCGATGCCTATTTTGTCTTTCCCCTCACGTATTTTTTCTAATATCGCGTCGTAATCCAATAAAAACGAGTCTTTGGATTTTTCAGTTCTTTTATAACCGCAAAACTTGCAGTTTAAACCGCAAATATTGGTAAAATTTATATTTCTGTTGACGACGTACGATACTTTATCTGAATTTATTTTCCGGTTATAAATATCGGCCGCCTCGATAATATTCCGCGTTTCTTCGTCTCCCCCAATTTCCAATAAATTAAGCAGAACTCCGTCGTCCAATCTTTGGAAAGACAAAGCTCTTTTAAGTATTGAATCTAAATTTGCCATAAAAATCGAAAATATTCGCTAATTAAATCTTATTTAAAGCAAAAAAAAAATACGGGGTTCAAGGTTAATAGTCCCCGTACAGGCGGACGGGCGGAAAAAGGAGGGGAAACGGAGAAAAACAAGCCTTTTTATCGTCGCTTTACGGGCCGACGATATATGATATATTATATTGAAGATTTCCTGCCTCCCTGCGCCGGCATTATCCGTATTCAGGTTCTAAGGGTTGCGAGTTTTTAACCTGCCAGTCTTTAAACTCGGCTCTCAGCCATGTTTTTAAAGGCACCCCTGTTTTAAAAAATAATATAAAATAATAAAATATAATAAAATTATTATAAACTATTTAATGGTTCCAATCAAGACATTATTGTTTTTACTGTCGTAAACCTTTACGCAAAAGGCTTTTACGGTCAAAACGTTATTTTTTGCCTTTAAAGGGGTAAAATAATATTCTAAAAATACCGATTTCTCGATATGTCCGAATAGTCCGGTTCTTTCGTTAAGAAAATTTTCCGCATTTTTTTCAGGTATTTTCAAAAAATTAAAGGCGCCGGCATTTTCGTGTATTATCGTTAATTTATAAAATAAATAATAGATATTCCCGTGCCTGAATTTAATAAAATTTATGTTCCTGCGGGTTTTCATCCCGTTTTGAATAATATCGTCAGACATATCGTACATAAGATAAAATCCCTGTTTTTTAAAGTCATATCCGCCGACGTAAGCATTTATATTTTCTTTAAAATATTTAACGGAATTTACGAAATCCATTAATTTTTTAAATTTTGCTTCGTCTTTCAGATAAAGCTGATGCCATAAAAAGGGATTATATCTGTCGTGCATATATCGGGAAGGACTGACGATTTTTATATAGGTTTTGATATCGTTTTCGTCGACCGGCCTGTTTTGGACTTTTAAATATAGCGCGTAAATAATTGGTTTTGAAGCGTAAACGCCGCGGCAGTTCCCGTCAGGGCTTCCGAAAGCGTTTTCGTTAAATACGCCAAAAATAGGATTAAAAAATAAAATATTAAATATTGCCGCTGCTATGGCCGTTATAAATAAAAAACGTACGGACGGCGCGAAATTGCATTTCTTCTTAACGGCCATATATTCCCCCTTAATAAAATAGATTAAATTATTATTAAAAGATTTTAATAAAATAACCGGAATTTGTCAAATCGATGATTCGGCCGGCGATTTGAAACGGTTGTCTCAAATAATCGATTTGCTTTTGAACTGTTCAAACCTTAAATAAAAAAGTATTTCGGCTAAAGCAAAAGGACACGAAGGCGACGGCACCTTTATTAAAATAAATCGGAGATTATAATGCGCGGCGGGTTTATCATTTTAATAATTTTCTGTAATAATCGTAATATTTATAAACCCTTATAATATACATTTCCGTCTGCCTGTAAGGCGGGATTATAAATTTGACGCGGTTTTTTACATACTCGGTTTTAACGGAAGCCGGCCCGGCGTTATAGCACGCCAAAGCCGGAGCCGGGTCGAAACCGAATCTCTTGAGGCAGTAATGCAGATATTGCGCCCCCGCTATTATATTCGTCAGCGGGTTGTCGATATTTTTGCGTAGCGTTTCGCCAGTGACGGGCATAAGCTGCATTAGCCCGACCGCGCCTTTGGGGCTTACAGCGTAAATATTGAAACCGCTTTCCGCTCTCATTACCGCGATAAGGAAAGGAACCGGTATGCCGTATTTTTTGCTTGCGAATATTATCGTTTTGTCAAATTCGTTTCCTTTAATATTCATACCGAAAGAAAAAGCGGCCGCCTTCGAAGATATAAATATTAATGCCGCTATGAAAAACATAAAGATAAAATTAACGATTTTAATTTTTAACATGAAATTCATAAACATATAATTAGACGGCTAATCGGTTATTTTATAGTTTTCGCAATGTATTTCGCCTTATATATATAATTCGTTGCTTTAAATATGTAAATATATTAATTTAATTTTATTGAAGATGCTAATTTAAAATTGAATTTACTTTTAGTTTAACGGGTTTTTTTCCTATAAGCAGATGAAAGGAAAGTTTCAGGCCGCTCCCCGCACGCAGTCCGGGTTTTTTGAAAACTATAACGCTTCTTACGATTTTATAAGGCATATATTCCGCGTTGTGAGGCGTCGCGTTTAATGCAGGAATTTCCCTTATTTTACCGGGATTATATCCGTTTAAGAAATTTTCTCCGTATTCGCCGTATAAATATACGTTCCTGACCAAAAACGGCCTGTCGGCGTTATTAGTAAGTTGATACCGCAGATAATATATGTTTTTTATGCGGCTTATGGAAATTACGGTCAGGGTTACGCCGTTTCTGGAAACGGACTTATCTATTTTGAGCCTGTTGAACAGCAGTATTAGTCCCATAACGTATTTTTCTTCTTCTTTTAACTTTTTCCTCTTTTTATTTACGGAATTCATATCTGAAGAGTATTTTTTGAACAGCGCTCTTTTTAATTTATCTATTTTGTTTTTTATGTAATTGTCCGCAAAAACGTTTTTAAGCGTGTCCGCGATATCTAAATTGTATGTTACGTATTTCGGTCCTCTTAGGCGCAGAAGGATGTTGATAAGTCCGTATTTTGTGTAAATCTCGAGATTGCTTGAAGCGCCGGCATCGTAAGTAAGGGGTTTTACGAATATCTGCCTGCCTACGGTCTCTTCCGAAAAAGCGGCGGTATTTCCAAGCGCAACGTCTAAAGGTATAACGGGGAGGGTTATAACGCTGACATAGCCGGTAGCGGCGTTAAGCTTATATATTATTCCCGTTCTTACCGATAATTTATGGACGGAAAGCCTGTTTTTAAAGCTGTATTTGGCAAGGCTGGAATACTTAAGTGCGTCCGCGCCGCCGGGCTTCGCAAATCGCGTAAGATTAAAGCCGGCAAAATAAAAATTAAAGGATATAAATATAATCAGATAAATTATAAATTCATTTTTAATTCTTAGCATTAGTTTTTAAGCCCCCTTCCGTTTTTCGTTATATTCATTTAATTTATCGTACATTTTAAGCTTGGAGCCGGTAATCCTTATTTCGAAGATTCTAACGTATATGCCGTGCGCTCCGGCTAAAAAGAAGAAAAGATTAACCGCGTAAAGAGTTATCGCGGGCGTATAAACCTTTAAAGAATAGGCCATAAATATATAGAAAGAATTTACCGCATATTTAAATTTTTCTTCCGTAAAATAAAAAAGGGCGAATATCGCGCTAAAAACGAGAAACATGATTTCTAAAATATCCAGTTCATAGCCCCCTCCGGCAGGGCCGCCGTTTCCATATCCGTTTTTCATTTGTATTCCTTCAATCTTTATCGAAATAGCTTTTCGTTTTCCGCCTGTATATAGGATGAAGATACACTATTCCCGGCCCTTTGACTTCCGTTCCCGAATATATTCTGTAAACGGCCTGATTTAATTTTAAACCTGCGAAATCGTCGGTATCGAACGAGGGCATTTTTTCGTAAGTCTTTGTAGTTCCTGAAGATATAGTATTGTCGTCCGACAGAAGCCCGCCTACGTATGGATTGAAAGAAGCGCCTTCGTCCTGCTCGGTTATATTTTCGGTTATTTTTAATTTATATTCCTTGTCGCATATCTTGGAGGCCTTTTCTTTAGAATAGTCGTCGCTAAGGGAAAGCCATATGGAAGACCTTATGTTGCCTATCAAAGAATTAAGCTTTTCTTCGGAACCGAGCTTTAGCTTTAAGGAACTGTAACTCTGCGAAAGAACGATGTTAATCGCTTTAGACTGCCTGCATCTCGCAAAAAATTCGGCGTCCGATTCGATGTCGCCGGAAGTTACGTAATTTTGATATTCGTCGCATAAAAATAGGACAGGCCTCTCGACGTTGACCGATTTATCTATTAAGGACATATAAACGCGGTTTAAAACCGTCCTGAAATAATCGAGTTTTAACATAATGCCTATTATCTTTCCCGTTAATCCGTATTTTGATTCCGGCATATTTAGGATTACGATTTTTCCTTTATTTACTGCGTCCTGAAATCCCGTAAAATTAATTTTTTCCGCCGGTGCGCAAAAAGCGTTTTTAAAGACGGGTTTGATAAAATCCGAACATACCCTTAAAGATTCGCTTTTTATAATAGTCTTTGTCCTTTCGTCAAGTCCGGCATAATCGCTTCCATTGAAATATGCCGCCGAGAGTTTTATTTCGTTTAAATCTGAATTTAAATCCCGTCCGGAAGTTTGATTATCGCGGCCGCGGCCCGTCTTGGAATAAGTTTTTATCAGGTTTTCCGCGTAACCTAACAAATTTTTTAATTCTATTTCATCGGATATCATTTCATATACGTCGCTCAATGTTGCGTATCCCATACACGACCTAACAAGGTTTATAGAATGGGATAAAAGGTTTATGGATTTATCTTTCCAGAAACTGTCCTGTCTTCCGTCGTTGGAATTCATATTTTCGAGGACGGAATATAATCTTTCGGCTATAATTTTAGAATCTAAATGCGGATAATTTACCGGATTAAAATAATAGCCGGAACCCGGCTCTATTATTACTATGTCGGATTCTCTTCCGTTGCGTTTCAATATCAGCGAAGCCTCATTCCAGAAATCTCCCTTTACGTCCAATATCAAACCGCCTATTCTTTCTTCCGGTTCGTCTCTTTTATATCTTGCCAGCTGGTCGAGAAACGGGTAAGCGCAGGCGCTTGTTTTTCCGGTTCCGGTAGCGCCTAAAATAATCAGTCCGGTATAAAGGCCGTATTTGTCCATAATAAGCCATTCAGGCTTTTCTTTTACCGTTCCGTCTTTTTCGTGAATCTCCCCTATCGCCAGCTGAAGGCCGCCGCTTTCCGGCCATATTAAACCGCTTTTTTGCGATAAGGTTCTGCCCGGCGTTTTCATTTTCTTCCTTTTATCGTCTTCCGGTTTAAAATAAAGATACTTATTATAAAGCATGCTGGACAACGCATAAGAGGAAACAAGCCATGTGGACAAAGGGAGTAATATAAAAGCAAGCTTTACGCCGCCAAAAAAACCGAAATAATATATCACGCTTTTATCGAAAAAAAACCCCGAAATAAAAAATAGGTAAAAAAGTTCGATAACGAACAATAAAAACGATGCCGTTAATTTAAAAATAAATATTCTGTTCATAGGTTCATAGATTCATAGATTCAGGGCTTTATAGGTTCATAGGTTGCGGCGGCGGGTTATCCGGCATAGCCCCCGGTTTCCTTTCTTATGATATTTTTGACTGCCCTTATGTCGGAATAGTACGTCCATAAGGACGATTCGAGAATTTTAATGTCTTCTTTGCCGGCGGCATCCCTGCCGTTTAACATGGCGTTCGCTTTAAGTATTTTAATAGTTTCCCTCCACCTTCTGTCCGAAACGATTACCTGCTTGTTCCTTAACTCTTCCCTTACGGAATATATCGAATTAAAAATCTCGTCCGGAATGTCCGTTGTTTCGCCGGCGGAGATTAAATCCGCTAAATCGTTTTTATTTAAAGACGTTTTCTCGAACCCCGTTCCATCTTTTAATTCCAGCAGTTTTCTGAAATTTCGTTCGTCTCTTACCGGCAGTATCTCTTTCCTGAATAAAAATCTGTCGTAAAGGGGTAAAAGATTTGCGTCCGAAGATTTATCCGGCCTTTCGTTCGAGGTGGCAAAAAGGCTTATCAGGGGTATTTTGCGCGGTTCCGGAACATACGCTATTCTTTCGTTCATAATAGCCAGAAGAGAATTAAGCGTAGCATGGGGGCCTTTAAAAAATTCGTCTATCAGGGCCAAATCGCAATTGTCTATGCCTATTTTATTCCTTATGTTTTTAGACATAAGCTCTTTTATATCGGTAGCCGGCGTCATTTGAAAGTCAAAAAGTTTAAGGCCGTTTATGCGTTCGACGAAAGCCTTCAGCATAGCCGTTTTGGCGAGCCCCGGTTCGCCTATCAGTATAGAGTGTTTTTTTGAAATAACAGCAAGAATAATCATATCTATCGCATCGTTTCTTTCCAAAAAAGCCGAGCATAAACTTTTTTTAATATCGGCAAGTTTATTGAGAACGGATTTAATTTTTAAATCAGCCATATATTGCAATATATCCCTAAGCGTTTTAAAACGGCGTCACGGTTTGAATTATCCGCTTATTCCTCATTTTCGTAAATTCCGGTTTTTTTCGATTTGATTTCTATATAAAGGTTTAAGCAGTATGAGCTTAATAGGGGTATCTTCCGGCAGGGTTATGCTTACGCCGGAATTTGCGCCGGAATAGCCGTTTATACCGTTTCTGGCAGAGTTAAGTTCGTTTTGCGTTACGTTTTCTCTTACTTGATTCTGGAATGTGTATGGTTCGGAAGAATTAACGCCGGAGCCGCCGCCCGCAAAAATCGACGCCGCCCCGACAACTCCCTCCGCTATGGACGCAAGAATGCTTCCCGCGTAATGGCGGTGAACGTCGCCTTTGACCCCTCCCGAACCGTCGGGCATCATCGCTATCGCGTCTATATCGACCGATTTTCCGGAAGTTTCTATAATTTTATTGAAATTTATGTTTAACCTATTTAAAGAATGCTTTACGCTGACGGTTCCGAAAAATTTATCGCCTTTTTTTAAAACTGCCCTTCCGCGGTAAAAACAGTTCTCCGATAGGATTGCGATAACGGGAACGGCGGCGTCGTACGAAAATATCTTATATTTAGTATATGCGTCAAGCACGGTTCCTTCAGGCATTATGACGGCGTCTCCATCTTCGTTCGTCCTTTTGTATTCTGCGGAGGTTTCTTTCAGTTTTTCTACCCGTTTTTGCATAGTATTATCCGCGCCGTCGCCCCTTTCCTTTTTTAAAATTTTCTCGCCGTAGCTTGCCTTTATAAAGACGACCATTTTTTTTGATATGTTATGCGTACGGCTATTCCTAATCGGTAAAATTCTGCCGCCTCCGGCGAATTTTATATTGTCTCTTAATCTTTTCGTTTCTTTATCGAACTTATCGTTAAATTTGCCCGGTTCCGCTTTCGCCGCCCTTTTTTTATCCACGTTTGCGCCTCTTAGAGCGGCGTAATTAAAAACTGACGAAGAAAATCTTTTTTTATCGGATATATCCGCATTCTTTTTTAAATGTTTTTTTTCGGGAACGCGCCCTCGGCTATTAAAAAATATAAATTTTAACGACAAAGCCGCCGCTATTAAAATAACGGCAATTATTAAAGGCAGTCTGAAAAATCTAAAAAAATATTTATTCGAAACTTTATTTTTTACCGGCATTTCGGAATTGTAAATATCTTCCTTAAAACCCGCATCGCCGTTATTATGCTCAGAATTTGCGGCGGCAGTAGTTCCGTCGCCCCCTTCCTTTATTATATGCCCGCTATTCAAAAAACCTCTATTCATTGCGCCCCTCCGAGCTTTAAACTGCTGAAATAAACTACTTCGAGGCCGAACGGATACTGGATGCTTCTTTTTATTCTTTTTAAAATCAGCTTATCCTCGTAAGCCGAGCTGTTTTTAACGGCCGAATCGGAATCCGAAACAACCGTCCTGATAACATACAGTTTTAATTCGTCGTGATTTACGGTCTGACTTATCAACTTTATTTTTTTAAATTTAATTTTTGAGGTGATATCGGCTTTTTCCATTTTTTGGACGAACTTGTCCCTTATTATTGCAATTAACATTTTTTTTCCGTATTCCGGCGACATTTTATTTAGCGCCCTCGAAAGCTCGGTTTTAATCATTAACGAATTAAAACCCGTAAATTCCCTTACGAAGCTCTTGGAGAAATAAGCTATTTCGCCGGTTCCGACTTTATTGTCGAAAGGCAGGTTCCTTAAAACCTCCGCCTTTCCGGCATCGTCGACTCTTATGACTACGGGAATTCTATTTGCTTTATAAGTATAAAAGGACGTAAAAAGCGATATAACGGTTATTATAGACATCAGGATTATTACGATTTTAAGGGTCGCGTTCTGGGCTTCCAAGTCCCCCCATATTTCATAAAAAAGCCTGCCGTTTCTTTTCTTGTAGCCGTCTTTGCAATTTAAAAGGCCGCCCATAAGTAATTTTATCCCTTTATATTTTGCCCTGCCGTTAATTTACCAAGTCGAATGTTTATGGCATATTGACCGCGCCCGTCATTTTAACCTTTACCGTCTTAATTTTTTCGTGGGCTTCCCCGCTTATGCCGTCCAATAATTTTCCAGCTATAAAAGGAACCGACACGTTAATGGCTATCATTATTATAAAAACGGTAACGGCCTCGGCGAAGGTAAATGCTCCTATGATATTGCCCGCGCCTGTTTCCGACGTTCCAAGATTAATCGAAACCATTTTCCCAAGAATAGTAAAAAAAATAAGCTGTTCTAAGGCGGCCATTACCCCCCAGAATGAAATCTCTATAAACATTTTCATCCATTTTCCGAATATTCCCCTTGCATACGGTATAGATTCCAATCCCAGTATAACCGGACACAAAGAGAACAACAATCCTAAAAATATAAGCTGGATTATTGCCATAAAAAGCTGGATTACCAAATATAAGACGTTGAATAAAAACCATAATATTCCCATTAAGACCGCGCCGGTTATAGCATGGACCGCTCCCGCAAACCACGAAACCGGATTAAGGTTCCAGCCCTTTTGCACCGACGCGGTTCCGTTTGACGAAACCGTCGGAATGGTAACGGAGTGCAGGCTCCCCGATATCGACGAAACTATCTGGGATACCGACGCGCTTATACCGCAAACATTTTGATTTATCAGATAAAGCTGGATTTTATCGGCAAAAGTCAGTATGAGCTGAGCAAAATTAGACATGCCCGTCTGTTTCCACGAAAGAAAGCCGGTCGCTATTAAAGCAGTTCTTAAAAACAATCCGTAATAGCTAAACGGTCTGCCGGCCAATTCGGAAGAGTATCCTTCAAAAAATGACAGCACGATTCCGAGAGAAAACAAAAAATAAAACATATAAGATACAAAAACGCTCATTGCGGAATCGCCGTTAAGAGCCGAAGGGATAGAGTCTATGGAAAGCATATCGAGCTCTTCCCCGTTGCTTAATTTCGATATGGAAATAGACGATTCGTTAAGGGAGCTATTATTCTGCCCGGCGGCGGCTGAAGCCGGGGCGCCTGTTAAGGCGCCGGCGTAAGCCGGCATTTGTAGAATAAAATAAAATACTAAAACTATGCATGCCTGTATTATGAAATACTTTATAATAAACTTTAAGTAAATATTCATAATTAATTACATTAATTAATGTTTTAATTATTTATATAAAATTGCGCATATTATTTTTCATGTATTATATTTAGTTTTGCCCGATACAGCTTTGCTTTTTAAATTTTATTTAAACCTGCATTATTGACATAGCATAAACTCGCATAACTTCGCTATTTTGCTTGCCCGTCTGATTTATCTGTCTTAAGTCCGCGTTATCCCTTACATAGTCGTTTTATCGTAAAAATTTAAACCCGGCGAAGCATCGGTCTGCGGCATAATTACCGCGCCTATATGCTCTTTTTCTATTGCCTCCGCCGATTTCGACAGCTCCATCTGCTTCAGCTGGCTCTCCATATACCCCAAATTCTTTAAGCTTGCCGCATTTTCCTCCGCCATTATGGTTAGAACGGAACTCTGGTACGCATAATAATTTGTGCTGTTTTTTAGCGCGCCGCCGGTAATTTCCCGCATAAATTCGTCGCCTTCCAGTTCGGCTTTGTGCGCCCTCGCAGCTGAAATCCCGGCGCTGTAAAGGCCGGAGGCCGCGACGTCCGCCCCGAATCCGCCGACAAAATCGGTGCATCCGCCTACCGGATTTCCGCTAGCGTCGAAGTAATAGCCGTTATCGTAGGAAAAACAGTTTGTTTTCTGATTTGCCTCTCCAGAGTTGCCGTCGGAATTAAAAATAGCTCCTTCGGCAAACAATCCGGAACCGTTTTCCATGACATTTTTGTTTAACCCCGCGCCGGATGCCTGCGAATAGCCCGAAACGAAACTTTGCGGTTCAAACCCGCCGGCGGCGGAGCCGAGATTCTGAAATTCCGCGGCCTCGGTATTAATGCCGGAAAGTATATCCGAAGGGCTCGACGGCTGAACGTCGCTTGCGGTTAAATCCTGAGGAATTTGGACGAATGCGGCGCCGAGCCGATTATTCAGGGTGTTTATGCTGTTGGCGGCATTTTCCGCGGAATCGACGAGATGCGTCAATTTATCGAAATTAATTACGATATTTTGATAATATTCCTGCATTTTGGAAACATCTGCGGCAAGCTTATCCGCCGTGGCCATTGCTTCGGAAAGTCCCGGACCGGGATTAAAAAGGGGTCCGCCGGAAGCGCCGGGCGCATATCCGAGCGTTCCCGCAAGCCCCTGCAAAGCCGAGAAGGCTCCGCTTGCAGCAGTTTCCACCGACTGAATCTGATTCGATACGCTTCCTATGTTGGGTATGGGAATGCCGCTTCCATAGGAAATTCCCGTAAGATATGCGCACAAGACTGATATAATTATAAACGCGGTTAAAACATTTTTTTTCTTTGAATTGTTCATAATTTTTCCTCCTTTTATAATATGCCGTTATCTTATCTTATTTATCTTATTTTATTTATATTCCTACTCCGTAAGGCCCGTTGGGATATTTTTCGGAAAGTATATAAAGCCTTTCCTTTAAAGATTTCTCCGGATACGCTTCTTCTATCTGCTTCTCTATTTCTTCGTCTTCCGAAGATTTACAGCAAAGCCAGTATTCAAAAGGGTCGGGTGAATTTCTTATTACCGAGGAATCTTTTCCGAATTTTAAAAAATATTCCGCGTAATGCCCTTTTACTACTTTAAGATTTTTTACTATGTCTATCTGCTTTTCGTTAAGCCCGCAAGACAACAAATCGTTTCCGGAAACGTCGCCGTCTAATTGGCAGAAGATTTTTACGGAAGAATTTTCAATGATGCTTCTGCCCGCGTTTCCCGCTTTCAAGAGGTCGCCGGGCTCCTGCGTCACGCTCCAGACCATCGAGCCCCATTTGGCGGAAGTTTTATAAAGATGCATAATCAGTTCGGAAATCTTGGGGTCGCTCATGAACTCCCAGCATTCGTCGTAAAAGAAAAAAACCTTAGCCGATTTATCGTACATTTTTTTGAAAGAAATATTTTTTATTATTGCAAATATAACCTTTTGAAGTTCTTCGTGCCCCTTTAGCTTCTGCAAATCGAATATTGCTATTTTATTATTAATATCTATGCCTTTTTTTCTGTTTAACAGCATTTCGTATGGAGAGGATACGTCCGTCCACCTGAAAAGATTCTTTCCCAAATCCAGCGCCCTTTTTTTATCCTCCGAATCCCTTGCTTCGTTATAATCGAATAGAACGTTATTGACGTCCGAAATTACAGGCATATCGTCGCCGTCCGAAATTCTGTCGTACGAAGCCTGAATCGCACGGATTATAATAGTTTTATCGTTAGGGCTCAGATTGTTTTCCGGTTCGGCCATCAAACCTATTATTCCGGTTAAAAATACCATTATGTCGGGGTCGAATATTTCTTCTCCGTTTATAGTCTTTACGGCATATTTTTTGGGAGGAAAGGGATTGAGGCAGTAGCTTCCTTCCAAATCTATTTCTATATAATCCCCGTTAAATATTTTACAGAATTTTTTATACGTTCCGCCTATATCCACCCCTATAATGTGATAGTTCCCTCCGGAAATATAGAAATTTGCCAGAAAGCCGTTAAGCATAAATCCTTTTCCGCTTCTCGTTTTGCCGAAAACTATTCCGTGTTTCGAGGGAAGCCGGTTATTATAAAGGTCCAATTTTACCGCTTCTCCCCTGTCGTTAATTAAAGGTATGGCGCATTTTTCCGTCCCTCCGAAACCTTCGTGCAGGGGGAAAAAAGCGGCCGCCGGAGAAGAAATAGACGTTTTAAACCTTCTGTTGAAACCTGATTGCCCGGGAAGGAACGAAAGGAAAAGATTATGATGCTCCATGTTATCGACGATTCCTTCCATTCCGTTATAGTTTTTAAACGATTCGAGCAGTTTTACCGCTCGAACGTTTAATTCTTCAGGATTTTTGGATTTAATTCTTGCGCATAAAGAAAATTCGACGATTTTTTTTTGCATTTTAGAAACGGATTCCAAAAAATCGTCTAACTGTTTAGTTATATTCATCCCTTTATAATCGCTGTAACCCCCGCCGACCGCTTCGGTCAGGCTTGCCTTTATATTCCTATCCGTCTGTATCTTTTCAATCGTCTTATCCTGTTCCGGAATATTGAAGGCAACGGAAATATCGTAAGGAAAAAAACCGCCGCCGGAGGAAAAGCCGCCGTAATTTCCGTCATTTTCCGGATATCCGGATTTTCCGCTCTTTTCCGCGTCCGCCGCAACGCAGCCTTTAATATCCAGAAGCGCGGCTATGCCGAACGAATCGGTATGCGCGGGCAATCTATGCATATTTATAAATTTATAATAATAACCGTCCGTATAAAAATAATCCCTTTTAATTTCGGCGCAAGAATACATCAGCTGGCTCCTGAAAGTCGCTTCTTCGGACATTTTCTCCCATGCGGGGCATCCGACGGATGCCGACCTCCCGGGATTTAACTCGCGGTAAAAATATTCGGTAAGCTCCTGATTGTTCATTCTTTTTAACGCAAGATTTAATCTAGAGGATATAAAACTTAAGTTATTTTCTATGTTCACAAACTTTTTTTCGATAAAATCCATGTCCTCCGCGGCGCTTTTTCTCGAAATAGAGTTGACCGCGCCGAAAATTTTCATTTTAAAGATATCCGAAGCATAATCTGGAAGCTTTGATAAAAAACCTCCGCCGCTTCCGTTAGAAGGCCTTACCCCGTTAACGGAACAGAAAAGATAAATTTTAATTTTTTTTATAGGCCTTCCTTTAAGATATTTAATTTTATTTTCTTTTATATAGGCAAAATCCTCGGGAGGAACGGAAGATTGGACGTAATCAGATATAAATTCTTCGTTCCTGTCCTCTATTTTGTAAATCCATTGAAGGCTTATGTTTTCGTCTAAAAGATTTAAAAGAAGGTCGTTTGCGTATGCCGCATCGTTAATCGCTTCGTTTCCCGATAGAAAATAATCGAAGCCTTTTACGCGGAAGCCTATGGTGTGAGAACCGTCGATTCCTATAACTATGTTGTCCTTAATGCATAAAAGGTTAACGTAATTGTTAAACGATTCCTTTAAATTTATTTTTTTTAAAATCGGATTAAACAGCATTTCGGATATTTACCCTCTCGTCTTTTTCCGGCTCTAAAACGAAAAGCTCTTTTTTAATAAATATATACGACAGCAGCGAACTCGTATAAAAATCCGGCTTGTTTTTTTTATATTTTTTTAAAAAAATTAAAACGGCCGCGTCGGCTAATATTGCAAAAACAATGAGCTTTTTTAACAAAAGAATCGAAAGCATCGTAATAAATATAAACAGTCCCCAGTCGTAAATTTCCAAGCCGAATCTCGTTACTTTGCCGTGTATTCCGCTGTAAATTTTAAATTCGGCGTATCTGCGCTGAACGTCTTTCATAAAGCCCTCCCCTGCGAATAAGATGTTTAATTTCTAGAAGATAAAAATTAATTAAGGCTGTCCGACCGTGGTCGCGCCGTTTCCGCCTCCCATATTAATTCCGCCGGTAGAGCCTCCGGCGCTCTGAACGATGCCGAGTATCGCCCCCGTTATCGTCGGCGCAAGCATAACCCCCGTTCCCGCGGCCGCAGTTATAAAAGCTTTTCTTGCCGCATCGGGTTTATGCTGTTTTATGTCGTAAAATCCTTTGACGAGTCCGAGCGTAAGCGTTGCCGGGGCAAGCCGGTAACAAATCCACGTGGCGGCCTCGTTTAAAATGCCGGAGGCGCCGATTCCAAGCGAACCCTGATTTAAATTAATAACCGCGAACGAGAGCGAATTCAATGACAAAACAGAGCCGAACGCTAAAGCCGGCATAAAAATCTTTATCCATTTTATTCCGGATTTTTTCGCCGGCAACCTTTTCCAATAAATTTCCGTTTGAATTTTAGAAGCAACCCTAAGGGAAAAATCGTTAACCGCATTGAAATGGTTAATAAATCGTTTCGTTATTGTTTCAGGCATTTTTCCTCCCGCGTTTTAATTTGCCGAGTTAATGTTTATAATTTATTTATATTGTTTTTTTAGCTTTCTATCCGACTGTTTAAGCCCCGCATAATTCTTAAAAATAAATTTAACGGAACCGGCAAATTGCTTTGAAATTTATCCGCCTTTTTATTTGCCTTAAAAATATTTATATCATTTTAATATTTCAGCATTATGAAGGAATTGTTAAAAAAGCATTAAATTAATATTACGTTTTGATTACAATATTCTATAAAACGTTACCCGGCAAGGGTTTGGAAGGAAAATGCGGTCGGGCGAATAAAAGAAAAACGGCCGTATAATCTATAAATGCCGCCAATCGGGGAATAAGCGATAAAAAAATATTTTTATTGTATGGCAAACCCGTATAATCTATGAACTATGTCAGCCGGAAGGGTAAAATAAATCCGGCGGCATTACGGCTATTAAAGAGTATAAGGATTTTTACAGGCGTCTTTTATTTTAGATATTTTCGAAATCGGTTATAGCTTTTCTGAGATATTCGGGTATTCGGCGGGGCCTAAAATCCTTATTATCCACGCAGACCAAAACCGTGGAGCCGGAGGCTATGTTTAAATCTGCTTCGTTTCGGTTTTCGTTTTTTTTAACGGTTTTATAAAGAAAATTAAAACTGGAATTTTTAATATAATCTATTTTGGTAAATATTTTTAACGAGTCGTCGTATCTTGCGGGGTTGTAATATTTGCAGTTGGATTCGGCGACCACGAAATAAAATCCGTCTTTTTCGATATCCGCGTAATTATAGCCGATATTTTTAAGATATTCCGTCCTCGCCACCTCGAAAAATACGAAATATTTTCCGTAATAAACTACGGACATGGCATCCGTTTCTTCGTATCTGACCTTTAATTCGGTATAGAATTTAAAGTTAACGGTCAAGTTTTATATATTTCCTTATTTTTTCGTAAAGAATGTTTTTGTCTATGGGTTTTGCGACAAAATCGTCAAAACCTAAGGATATCAGGTGTTCTTTGTTGCCGGCCATGGCGTGGGCGGTAACCGCTACGACGGGAATGCTTCCCGCCGCGTTCATGGACTTAAGCCTCTTAAAAACCTCTATGCCGTCTATTCCCGGCAGTCCTATATCTAGTAGTATTAAAGAAATATCCGGATTTTCTTCCGCCTTTTTTATGGCCTCGTAGCCGTCGTATGCCGCAATTATATCGAAGTCGAACGGTTCGAGGAGAGCTATCGCCAAGTCCATATTAATAACGTTGTCTTCGACTATGAGGACCTTAAGTCCGCGCATATCAATCTACCTCGACTACGGTATTGCCGCCGGCGCTTTTAACGCTGCACAATTTGTTATAAATTCTGGAAATAAGTTCTTCGGGAGTTGCTCCGTCCGCGGGAAAAGAAGAAACGACGAAAGATGCGGTTAATTTTTTAGATTTTAATTCTTCTTCTTTATAGAACGGGTAATCCCTGATAACGGAACAGAACCTGTTTGCCACGAAAGACGCCGGCTCTTTCAAGGTGTTGTTGAGTATAATCGCAAATTCGTCGTAACCGAACCTGACTATTACGTCGGAACCCCTGAGATATTTTTTTAATATTTCCGAGATTTTCTTAAGAGCCATATCGGCATGAAAATTACCCACTATATCGCAATATTCTTTGAAATTATCTATATCCAAGAAAATAATACCGAAAATTATACTGTATCTGTTGGCCCTGTTAATTTCCTGCGCAAGCCTGATATTGAAATAGTTGTGGTCTAAAAGCCCCGTAATCTGGTCGAACAGTCCGGCTTTCTGGGGATATATAAGTTCAAGTTCGCGGATAGACCGGCTGAGCTCTTCCGCGGAAAACGCTTTTTTACCCATTATTCTTTCTATATTGCCAGAAAGCCTTAATCTTTCCTGAATGGAAAGGTCCTTAGACGTAAGGATGAATATCGGGATTTGGGCGGATACGGGATGCTTTTTAATATTTTCGGCAACCTCGAAACCGTCTATATCCGGCATAATCAAATCCAATAAAATTAAATCCGGTTTAAGCTCTATGGCCGTTTTAATTCCTTCCTCTCCGTTATATGCGTGAAGAACGTTAAAGCCTTCCGATTTCAGCAATTTTTCTATCATTTTATGGACGACCGGGTCGTCGTCAACCACCAAGATATTTACCTGCCTTTTTTTTCTTTTTGAAGTGAGCGTAAACTGAGAAAGGGTGTAAATCAACGTTTCCCTTTCGATAGGCTTAATGAGGTAGTCCGTCGCGCCAAGCGCAAATCCGAGGTCTTTATTGTCTATGATGCTCGTAATGATTACCGGTATATTTTTTGTTTCTTTGCCGGACTTTAATTCGCTTAAAACGTCCCAGCCGTCTTTTTTAGGAATCATTACGTCTAAAAGAATGGCAAAAGGCTTTAAGCTGTTTGCTTTTTCGACCGCTTCGAGCCCGTCGTAAGCATGCGCGACGGAATATCCCGAATTTATTAAGTTAATAGTGAAAAGCTCCGAAGTGGGCCTGTCGTCTTCGACCACCAATACCAAGGGTTTGTTTCTTTTTATATTATTGTCCCTGAAAAACGCTTTCGGGTCCGCGGTCAGCAAAGTCTTTTCGGATGATTCGGCTTCTACGGGTTTTATTTCGGTTTCAAGCGGGTTAGGAAGAAAAAAAGTAAAATCGGTAACTTCGTTTTTAACCGATTCGAAATTTATATGTCCGCCGTGAAGTTCGATGATTTTTTTAGTAAGGGCAAGGCCTAGTCCGGTTCCTTCGTATTGCCTGGAGTAATTGTTGTCGGCCTGGGTAAATTCTTCGAATATTTTATTTTTAAAACTGTCGTCGATGCCGATGCCGCGATTTACGACGTCTATCTGAATATACTCGAACATTTTTTTGCCTTCGGATTTATTGTGCATTTTCGGCGCAAAGTTTGATGCGGCCTTAATGTCAAAAGACGGGGGAATATTATCGCATAAGACTTTTATCTCGCTATTTTCGAAGGAAAATTTAATGGCGTTGCTTAAAAGATTATATATTATCTGTTTAAATTTGATTCTGTCGGAATATAATTTGTATTCTTCGCCGCATTTATATTCTATAGAAATAGAAACGTTTTTTTTGGCGGCGAGAGATTTTAAAACGGATATCGTTTCGTCTACCGCTTCCTTAAGGGGAAATACGCAATATTCCAATGCGAACATTCCGGCTTCTATTTTGGAGATATCGAGTATATTGTTTATCAGCTGAAGAAGATGCTTGCCGGAAACCAATATATTGCCGACGTATTTCTTATGTTTTTCGCTTAAATCCGGCGAATCCGTCAAAAGGTCGGAATAGCCTATTATGGCGTTAAGCGGCGTCCTCAGCTCATGGGACATATTTGCTATAAATTTTGATTTAAGCTCGTTCGCCCTCAAAAGTTCTTTATTGCTTTCTTTAAGCTGTTTCGTTCTTTCTATGACTTTATTTTCTAAATTTTCGTTAAGCTCCTTGAGTTTTTTTTCGTTGAATTTTTTTTCCGTAATATCTTTGGAGATGCCTATGGTGCCGATTATTTCGCCGTTTTTATCCATAATGCGGGATACGGTAAGCGATATATCTATGGGTTTACCGTCCTTTTTTTTAAGGACGGTTTCATAGTTTGCGACAAATTTGTCTTTCTTGAGTTTTTCTAAAATCTCGTCTCTTTCCCGGGGATTCAGGTAAAATTCGGAGGCGCGTCTGCCTGTAATTTCATTGCGGGAATAGCCGAGCATATTTTCGCCGCCTTTGTTAAATTCGGCAATGGCTCCGCGGCGGTCGGTAACCATAATCATATCGAAAGAATCGTCTAAGATATTCTTAAAATAAGCTTTCTGTTCCCTTAACTGCTTTATAATGCTTTCTTTGTCAGTATGCCCTTTTTGCCTGTCGTAAAGAAGTTCGTATATAAGCTTCGAACTGGCCGAGTTTATTATTTCCGCCCCTGCGCCTTTGATGGCCGCAAGCTCCGGCAGTTCGGATTCTGTTTTGCCCGTTAAATTAAAAACTATGTTGAAATTTATGCCGCCGTCTATAACTTCCTTGACGGACGAAAAACATGCGATATTGGATTCCTTGGCTTTAAGGACGCCTTCTTTTTCCAGATTTCTGGCTACTAAAGCGGCTATTTCTGCGTTTTGGTCGCCTTGAAACATTTCAATAAGCGTTTTTGCGGCATTTCCCCCGCCGTATATCAAAATTTTACCCATGGCGTCTTTTATAAAATTATTATTATTTTTTTTCTTCAAAAAAGCGCGTATTCTCCTTTATTTTTTATTTTTTTTTGTCTTTTGCCGGTTTCCGTTTCGTAATTCTTGCGGTTTTTTTACCGTCAATTTTTAAGCAGACGGCCTATCCTTTCTTTTAATAAGTCTTTTATAATGGGCTTAGATATATAGTCCGTCGCGCCAAGGCCAAAGCTTTTTGCTACGGCGTCTTTGTCGCTTAAAGCGCTCAGCATTAAAACGGGGACTTTATCGTAAGCCTTCCTGAAAGTTTTAAGGATGTCGAGTCCGTTAACCTCTGGAATCATTATATCGATTATTATCAGGTCGAAAAGGCCGTCTTCCTCAATTTTATCCAACGCTTCCCTGCCGTTCTCCGCGATAACGACGTCCGCGTCGAAAGAAGACTGTATGATTATCTTTAAAAGTTCAGAATGCATTTTATTGTCTTCCGCGACAAGTATCCTTTTGCGCGGACGGCAAATTTTTGAAAATGAACTTATCATGATATTTTTAAAATTTTACTTTAATTTTAATATTATATATTTGCGTTATTATAGTTATAGTTATATGTTGGATTTTTTTTCTAACTCTTCCTCTTTAGTCTTGCAGACGATACACATAGTAGCCTCCGGCCTAGATTCCAATCTTTTTTCGGATATTTCCCCGCCGCATTCTTCGCATATGCCGTAAGTTCCGTTTTCTATCCGCTCCAACGCTTCTTTTATTTTAGGAATAAGCTTCCTCTCCCTGTCTCTTATCCTAAGCTCAAAGTTTCTGTCGGATTCTAACGTCGCCCTGTCGGAGGGGTCGGGAAAATTGTCGTCCTCCTTAATCATGGTATCTACGGTTTTCAATGCTTCGCTGAGCAGGGATTCCATTTTTTTGTTCAGTATGTTTTTAAAGCGCAAAAGCTTTTCTTCATCCACTAAACTGTTTCCTTCTTCTTTAATTAATTTAGATTTAAAACCCTATGGATTTTTACCGTCAAGTATATATATCTTTAATTTAATGCAATTATAAAATAATTTCAAGATAATTATTTATAATTATTTATAAAATTTTATTATTTCATAATTATTGGCTCTTTGCGCCGGAATAAATCCCGCGTCTTTAATAAGTTTTACCATCGTTTTTTCATCGACCGCGTTATTGGAAGTTCCGGCGGCTTTGACGACGTTTTCTTCGAGCATGGTGGAACCCATATCGTTTGCGCCGAAACTTAAAGCGACCTGTCCCATTTTTGCCCCCTGAGTAACCCACGAAGCCTGAATGTTGTCGAAATTATCCAAAACAATCCTCGAAATCGCGAGAACCTTTAAATAATAATGCCCGTAAACTCCGCGAGGATTAAGGGCGGTATTTTTGCTTTGAAAACTCCACGGAATAAAAGCTTTAAACCCGCCGGTTCTGTCCTGCAGGCGGCGCAGTTTGACGAGATGGTCAATGATGTCTTCGTCCGTTTCCACCGTTCCGAACATCATAGTCGCCGAAGAATTTAATCCGGCCCTGTGAACTTCTTCCATCACGCCGAGCCATTTTTCGCTGTCGATTTTATTGGGGCTGATTTTTTTTCTGACCCTGTCAACTAATATTTCCGCCCCGCCGCCCGGTACGGAGCCAAGACCCGCTTCTTTTAAAAGGCGCACGGTTTCTTTTACGGTAATGCCGTTAGCATCCGCCATATAAATTATCTCGGGCGGCGAAAAGGCATGGATATGGATATCGAATTTCTCCTTTATTTCACTCAAAAGGTCTAAATAATAACCTATGCCTATATCCGGATTTAAACCTCCCTGAAGAAGAATCTGCGTTCCCGAAAGGTCTTTGGTTTCTTTTATTTTATCGAATATTTCTTTTTTTGACAGTATGTAAGCGCCGGCGGCTCCTTTTTTTTTGTAAAATGCGCAGAATCTGCACTCCGAAACGCAAACATTGGTGTAATTAATGTTTCTGTCTATAATAAAAGTAACCGTATTTTCGGGATGTTTGGATTTTCTGACGCCGTCGGCGATTCTTCCAATGCCTAAAAGGCTTTCGCTTTTAAGCATGGACAGCGCCTCCTCTTTATTTATGCGGCTTTTAAGTTTTATTTCATCGCCGCCGCTTAAAGTATTCTTTTTATCCGCCATGATATTAAATAAATTTTTCGTAAAAATTAGCCGAGCAATGCCTTTAACCCGTTTAAACTTTCATCGAACGAATACCGCTCGTCAGGCGTCTGCCTAATAAAATCGTCTATTCCGGAAATATGGTCTATGGCAAAGTCTATCTTATCGTTGGAGCCCTTGGAATATGCGCCTATATTTATAAGGTCTTCGTTGATTCGGTATTCCGAAACGACTTTAAGGATATCCCTTGCTTTAAGCATATGGTCGCCGGAAACGATGTCCGGCATAACCCTCGACAGGCTGTTTAAAACGTCTACCGCCGGGAAAATGCCGTTTTCGGCAATTTTTCTCGAAAGAACTATATGCCCGTCCAATATCGACCTTACCGTGTCGGAAACGGGCTCGTTCATGTCGTCCCCTTCCACTAAAACGGTATATATTCCGGTAATGCTTCCCTTATCGGAAATAGCGGCTCTTTCCAAGAGTTTCGGCAGGACGCTGAATACGGACGGGGTATAGCCCCTTGCCGTGGGAGGCTCTCCCGCGGATAAGCCTATTTCGCGCGAAGCCATTGCGAACCTGGTTATGGAATCCATTAGAAATAAAACGTCATTCCCCTTATCCCTGAAATATTCGGCGACGGCGGTTGCGGCGAACGCGCCCCGCAGCCTCACGAGCGGGGATTTATCGGATGTAGCGACTATAACGACGGATTTTTTTAAACCTTCTTCTCCGAGATTTTTTTCGATAAACTCTTTGACTTCGCGTCCCCTTTCTCCGATAAGGGCAATAACGTTTACGTCGGATTTGGAATATTTGGTAATCATGCCGAGAAGAGTGCTTTTGCCTACCCCCGAACCGGCAAAGATACCTATCCTTTGTCCCTTGCCGATGGTAAGCAGGGAATTTATCGTCCTGACTCCTACGTCCATAATCTCCTGAATCCTTTTTCTTGAAAGGGGCGAAGGGGGTTCGTTAACGATTTTTGCGTAATCGCAGCAGGAAATTTTTCCTTTATCGTCTAAAGGATTGCCGAACGAATCTAAAACCCTCCCCTTAAGCCCTTCCCCCGCCGGAAATTTTTCTTCTTCGTCAAGCAGAAGGACGTTGCTGTCCAAACTGATGCCGGAGGTATCGCCGTACGGCATAAGTATGGATTTATCGTTATTGAAGCCTATGACCTCGGCTTTGATGCAATCCGAAGCGCCGGATTTTTCATTTTCTATGCGGCATATTTTTCCGATGGAAAGTCCGGGGTATCTTGTTTCGAGAACAAGCCCCACGGCTTTGGTAAGTTTCCCCTTGATTAAGAAAGGCGCCGCGCCTTCCAAGGAATCGCAGTATTCTTTTAAATCGAGAAGCCGTCCCATATTGCCGCCGCCTGTTTTACCAGTTTTGCAAATTTATACATAATATGCCCGGATAATGCTTGGTTTATAGGGCGCATAGGGCGCCTTGAAAATAAATTCCGGACATGAATTCGATTGTATTTATTTTTTAAATTTTAATTATATTTTAATCATATTTTATGCGCGTTAAGTATCGGATTGCGAACCGGAATCGGAATTATATCCGCGGTAATACGACAGAACGGTCTTAACGTAATCTTCTGTTTCTTCAAACGGAGGTATGCCGCCGTATTTTTCTACGTTTCCCGTTCCGGCGTTATATGCCGCAAGCGCAAGCCCGGTATTTCCGTTATAAGCGTCCAAAAGTTTTTTAAGATACATAGTTCCTCCGAAAACATTTCCTTCGGGGTCGTAAGGATTTACGCCGAGTTCCTGGGCGGTTTCCGGCATAAGCTGCATAAGCCCCACCGCTCCCTTGACGGAAACGGCGTAAGGATTAAATCCGGATTCCGTTTTTATTACCGCTTTAATTAAATTGTAAGGAACTCCGTAAATTTCGGAGGCTTTTTTCGCCAAACCGTCCGCGGTAACGTAATCTTCGTTTAAAACCGCGCTTCCGCTTTCGCTTTCGCCCCTCCCCGTCAGATTTTGTCCGCCGCTTCCGCCGCCGTATCTGGAAGATAAATTGTAAGCCTGAAACAGATTGTTGGACGCAAAAAGTTTGGACGCGGAAGAATCGAGCCCTTTAAGCCCGTCCTTTGCGATGAGGGAAGGATGCTCCTTAAAATAATCTACTATCATCCTTGCGATGCCGATGCCCTTGCCGTAACTTTCATTGTTCGCGACCGCTTCGTAAAAAAGCGAATTAAAAATTTTATAACCGGTTCCGCGGTCTATAAAAGAGCCTTTCTGTACTTCTTTCGCCATAGAATCAAAAATCATATTTAAAAAAAGGCCTTCGAACTTGGAAGCGACGGCCTTAATTTCCTTAAGCTCTTCGGGCGAAATTGCGTCCTGCGGAACCCCGTTCCGGGAAACCCCGTTTTTCTGCTCAATTCCGTTATCCGAGTTTAAAGGGGGCAAAGACGAAGGTTTTAAAGCGTCCGTTATATCCATAAAGTCAGCATTAATTAAAAGTTTAATTAAACGGGGCATAAGCCGCAATTATATTTAGAGGCATATTTTCGCGACGTTTCATTGTAATATTGTATCATAATATGTTCATTAAAAAAATATGTATTGAAAAAATATGAAGAAATTATTTAAAAAATATATTATATGTAATATAATAATGAAAATTAAATTAAAGAAAATTAAAGAAATCTTAAATATGCCAAAGATATGGATTTAGCGACTATAATAGGTTTTATTCTCGGGGTCGGCGGAATAATATTCGGAAATTTCCTGCAGGGCTCAAATCTAATGCAGCTTATAGACCCCATAGGTTTTACTATCGTCATAGTAGGAACCGCCGGCGCCACCATTGCCGGAAACCGGATGGACAACCTCAAAAAAGCTATCGGCTCCGTTAAAGAAGTCGTTTTATCGGAAAAAGTAGATTACGAAAATACCATATCCGACCTGCTTAATTATGCCACCAAAGCCAGGAAAAACGGCGTGCTCGCATTAGAATCCGATATCGAAGCTACCCCCGACCCTTTTATAAAAAAAGCGCTTCTGCTGGTAGTGGACGGAATAGACCCTCAGGTGGTAATGGAGATTATGGAAACGGAGCTTTCGAACATAGAAGAGTTTGGGGAAGAAAGCGTTAAAATTTTCGAGCAGGCTGGAGGATACTCCCCTACCCTCGGCATAATAGGCGCGGTGCTGGGACTTATCCACGTCATGCAGCATTTAGACGAGCCGAACAGGCTCGGGGCCGGCATAGCCGTCGCCTTTACCGCGACTTTGTACGGACTTGCATTCGCAAATACCGTTTTATTCCCCATATCGAGCAAACTTAAGATGAATCTTAAAGTAAAAGTTCTAAGATACGAACTCATTCTTATGGGAATACGCTCCATTCAGAACGGCGAAAATCCGCGGCTCATAGAAGAAAAGCTAAAATCTTTTTTAAACGCCGAACAGAAAAGAATATACGAAATAAAAAATAAGGAGGAATAAAAATGGGAAGAAAAAAGAAGTGTCCCGAACATTCCAATTCCGAAAGATGGATGATAAGCTACGGAGATTTTTTAACGACGCTTCTTTCTTTTTTTATAGTAATGTTTGCCATATCCAAGGTTAACAACGTCAGGCTCAGGGAACTTTCCGAATCGATTCAGCAGGCTTTCGGGGCAAATAAATTTATTACGGTTTCTTCCTCTAAGCCAAACGTAGCTTCGACTCCCAAATTAATAGTCAGCAAGGTTGCCCCTTCCGAGTTCAAGGTTTCCAAATCCAACAAAAAGCTTATTAAGGAAGAAATACACGAGAGTAATGTTTTCAGCGGTTTAGAACAAAACATAAAAACGTTTAAAGCCGGCAACAGCTCTTACAAGTCTTCGCTCCGTATTTTTAAATCCACTAGGGGGCTTGTCATATCCCTAAAAGGTTCAAGCTTTTTCGCATCCGGCAGTTCAAGGATAGTTAAAAAATACCGTCCGCTCCTCAAATATATAGCATCCGAATTGCTTAAGGAAAAAAACAACATCGTAATCGAGGGATATACAGATTCTACGCCTATCCACACCTTAAAATACCCCGATAACTGGTTCCTTTCCACGGCCAGAGCCGTTAGCGTTTTAAGATTTTTCATAAAAAGCGTGAATTTTCCGCCGGCAAGGCTTTCGGCTTCCGGCTACGGCCGCTATAAGCCAGTCGCAAGCAACGAAACCGCGGCTGGACGCGCATTGAACAGGCGCGTTAATATCGTGGTTCTTTCCACTTTTTTGAACAATCAGCTGCCGAAATCTTAAGATTTTTTTTCAGAACGAGGTTCTTTTAATCTGCTGTCTTTGTTTTTCAAGGGTAAATTTTATTATTTCGTCCCTGTCCGATTCGTTTATGGCTATAAACTTGCATGCGACGGATATTTTGCCCTTTTTATCTTCGTCTTTTAGTCCGTCGTCCGCATCGATAATTTTAACGACCTGCGCAAGGGCTTTTATTACGAACTGAGGAACCGAAGAAAAGAGCATCGTAATTTTTATAATGCTGCCCAGCCTAAGCTCGGGCGTTTTATCCACGGCTCCGCCGGCTGTTCCGGATGGGCGTTCCGAAGGAGATTCTGTCCACATAATTCCCGAACCGCTTATAAATACCGGTTTTTCTTTAACGTCCGCAAATATGGAAGTTTCCGGATTAAGCAGCGAAAGGATAACGTCCAGCTTGCTGTTTATGGCGATAAGAAGATTTTCCATGCGGGGATTAATGGGGGAATCCGCGTCGCCGTCGCCTGAAGCCGGCTGATAAATTTTAGGGGAAGCGATATTGTATATCCCGTAAACGGAGGTGGTAAAGGAAGGTCTTGAAATATATCCCGCTTTGGTTTCAAGAAACTCTTCCATGGAGATTTCTTCGTAAATAAACTGAATGACGGCGCTTATCCTTAAAAATTCCCTTCCTTTTCTTTCCGCCTGTTCGCCGGCAATAGTCATTTTCAAAGAAATGCCGTCAACATTTTTAACGATTTCTTCCAATAAGGGCTTGTATAAAAACGTCTGCGAAAAACCCGGATTTATCAAAGTAAAATCGCCGCCGTCCCGTATGAGGGAAACGTCGCCGTCCAAATCATATCCGTCTTCGCCGAACTCCGATACCCGCCCTTCGGCGCTGAAAGAAGCGTAAAGGACGATATATAAAAAACGGCCTTCTATTTTGCCTACGTATCCTTTAAATTTTTTTTTGGGCGTTTCTAAAATTATATCCTGATTCTTATAAAAATAATTTTCTAAATTATCCATAGTTTATCCTATTTGTTTAAAGTAAATTGTTAACGCCGTAAGCCTTCGCCGCGGCGGAAATTTTCTTAAGCATGGCAATCTTGTCTCCGGTTTCTTCTTTCCTGCCGTTAAGGGCGTCCATGATAATTTTATCCAGCCGGATTATATGCGCCAATTTTTCTTTAAGCTTCGATACGGTTTTCTTATTTTCGTAAGACGGATTTATTCTTGACAGAAGGGAAGTTAAAAAAACTTTTCTTTGGAATAAATGTCCTATATTGGAATAATTTTCCCTTCCTTCGGAAAGGATGAGGATTATATATTTATCGGCTATAATAATTTCGTCCGAAATTTTTATTTTTAATTCGACTGAATTTCTCATAAATATTTTAACGCTTTTTAAGGAAATATTATGAAAATATTACTTGTATATATATATTTATAATTTTATAATATGATATAATATTATGCAACCATTAAGAATTTAATGTTATTTTTTTAAATTTTAGTATTAATATGTTTTCCTGTTTTATATTATAAAATTATGAAAAAAGTTCAGGTCGAAAATCTTAAGGAAGGCGACGTGCTGTCTAAAGACATACTCTCGGCAAAGGGTCCCGTAGCGCTTAAGGAAGGCACCGTCTTAAATAAAAAATTCATAGAAAAGATAAAAGACCTTCTTTCGCGTTCCAGCGGATTGGAGGATAGCTATATTTTTATCGAAGGAGACCGCGAAGTAAGCAAGGAAAATATAAAAAAAGACTTATCGGCATTGGAAAAAAGATTCGAAGGCACAGAAAACGACGATTTCATGAATAATATTAAAGAAATTATTAAATCGGTAATATTAAAAGACTTGGACGGAAGCGAAACTTTATGAATTCATTAAACAAAGCCGGGGAAAAAGACAGTCTGGACGAGTTGATATCGACCGTTAAGAAAACCGAAAACATACCTACTCTTCCAAAAGTCCTGCTCAAAATTTCCAAAGAAATAAACAGGGACAATTACTCTATAAAAAGTATCGGGGAATTGATGTCCCACGACGTTTCCCTTTCGGCAAGAATCTTAAGAATCGTCAATTCCCCTTTCTACGGATTTCCGCAAAGGATTTACAGCATAAACCACGCTATCGTCCTTCTGGGCGCAAACGTTCTGAAAAGCATAATCATTTCCACTTCGGCTTTTACCTTAATGAAAGAAACCATGGAAGGATTATGGGAGCACAGCCTTTTCTGCGCCTTTACGGCCAAGCAAATTGCCGGAGCCCTGAACGCAAGAAATAAAATTAACGGCGCGAATAAAAATACCGGCAATATCGATTCGGATATCGCTTTTTCGTCCGGACTCCTGCACGATATCGGAAAAATCATCATAGCTACGACTTCCAAGGAGAATTTTAAGAAAATTACCGATATCGCCATAAACGACAAAAGGCCGCTGGTCGATATCGAATATGAAATGCTGAACGTTTCCCACGACCAGTTAGGCTATATGCTCATAAAGGAATGGAATCTGCCGGCATCCGTTTATCTGCCCATAAAATACCATCACAACGTTCACCTTGCCGACGATTATAAAACGGAAGCGGCCGTATTGAATCTTGCCGATTTTTTAACGCAGGCTTTGGGAATAGGCTACTCCGGAAGCCCCCACATAGAAAAAATTAACGGGGAAACCTTAAAAATATTGGGCATCGACATCGGTTTCATAAAATCTGTAATCGAAGAAATATACTCTTTTAAAGACGAACTTTATATATTTGATTGATTGCCCCAATAAAACCGGCGGCGCGGACAAAATTTTATTTCGTTCTCATTATTATGCCCAAAGACAGGAACAGCGCTCAAAAAATATTTATCGTATCCGACGCCGCATCGCAATATAAAATTATTATCCCCGAAGAATTAAAAAAATATAATTTTATATCGTTCGATTCTTTTAATCAGGCTTATTATTCTGTTTACGCTTCTCCTCCCCAGCTAATTTTAATAGCGCTCGAAAACTTTTCGAAGAAAGACTCTATATATAAAAAACAGCTTGGAATGATAGGAGATATGCAGCTCGACAATATGCTGAGCAATATCCCGATACTTTTTATACTCCCCGCCGATTTTGATTTTAACTGGATTAAAGCCGAAAAATGCTTCCTTAAAGATTACGTTAAAGAACCGCTTGGACCGTATGAGCTTAAATATAAGGTCGAAAATATCATGCACTCGTCAAAATCCGCTTTAGACGCAAATCCCTTGACAAAACTGCCCGGAAATTCTTCGATAATGGAATCGGTAAAAAATAAGCTCGAAGAAGGAGTAGATTTTTCTTTCGCCTATATCGATATCGACAACTTTAAATCCTACAACGATAAATACGGCTTCCTAAGAGGGGACGAGGTTATTATGATGACGTCTAGGCTTATCGCTACTTCGGTTTACGATATATCCAAATCGAGAAACAGAAACATAGAAAAATATGTATTCATAGGGCATATAGGCGGCGACGATTTCGTCGTAATGTCGTTTGCGGACGACATTATAGACATCTCAAACACCGTCGTCGGCAATTTCGATAAAATAATTTTATCGTTTTACGATAATACCGATAAACAAAGAGGATATATAGAAGCGTACGGCAGGAAAAAAAACATGGAAAATTTTCCCATAATGAGCCTCTCCGTTGCCGTAATCCCCTACGCAAACAAAAAAATTACGCATTACGGCCAGATTAGCGAAATAGCTTCCGGCTTAAAGGCTTTAGCCAAGGAAAAACCGGGGTCTAACGTCATCGTGGATAAAAGAGAGGAGGGATAAGCCCGCGTTTTTGCTTCTTTTACTATGATTCTTATTTTATGTCCGCTATTTTACAATCGGAAGTTTTTGCTTGACGGAATAGAGTTCGTTGTTCAGAACCGTCTGTATCGCTTTATTGTTCTTGGTATTAATAATGATGGGGCCTTTGAGGTTTACGGTCGATAGACGCAAATCTTTAAAAATCGTAACTATTACGAACAGGATAACGTCGTTTTTATCGGAAAGATTAATGGCTTCTTTTTCTTCCTCTGTAATTTGCGCGGCGTAATCTTTAAAAAAATAGTTCGGGTCGGCGACGATAAAGCAAAGCTCTTCTTTTTCTATGCTCTGCAGGATAAAAAAAGGCAGGTTCTTTTCCTTATTTACGTTAAGGATGCAATATTGTTTTAACGAACTGAATCCCAGTATAGGCTTAACGAATTCGATAATTTTCGTTTTTTTGACCGGCACCCCCGCCGGATAATAAATGCTTTTAACTAAAATTTCTTCTTCGCAGCCGCCGATATTATTCACTTATAAAACCCCTTATTATTTTTATCGTTAACTTATTTTTACCGTTAAAATGAATTTAAATAAAATGAATTTAAATTTTTTACTTTTTTGTTTCTTTATTTACCGGCGCAAATATGCGGCTGAGTCCGCCGAGTTCGGATAAATCCGCCGGATTCAGAGCGTTGGAAGCGTTTATATTTTCGGTTTTAATAATATCGTAAAGCTCTTTTCTTAAAATGCCTATTTCCTTAGGGGCTTCTATTCCGATTTTTACCGTATTGCCCGCAATCGACACAATTTCAAGGGTAATATTTTCGCCTATTTTAATGCTTTCGCCGGTTTTTCTCGCAAGAATCAGCATAAGAAAGAAAAGTTCAATAAATTTATAAATTCATTAGCATCAAAAAGGCGACGATAATAAATTTAATGATAATTTATAATTATAGTAATTATAGCATTATTTAAAGATTTTACCCTATTATTTGAGATATTGAAGGAGCATAGGGGTCAGCGACGTAATATCTGAAGACGCTTCGAGCGTAGCCTGATAGGATTCCTGCGCCTGCGTTAAATTCGTCATTGCCTGCGCGACGTTGACGTCCTGAGTTTGCCCCAGTAGCTGAGAGATATTGGACAATACGGTCTGGTAGCTTGTCTGCTGTTCGTTCAGCCTTTGCACGACGGTTCCGATATCCGCCTGGGCGGCCGTCATGGTATTTAATCCGTTCTGTATTCCTTTTATAATGCCGGAGGAATTTTGCTGATAAACTCCCGAAGAAAGCTCCTGCTGAAAAAGCGAAAGAACGGAAATCAGTCCGGAAGGAGTATAGGAACTTGATGAAGATGCCGGATTACCTGACGGATTTGCCGGGTCGTTTCCAAATATAGCATCGGCTGTAAGCGACGGCGTTACCGTCTCGTTCTGCGTTATCTGGTAATTCTGGTTCGCGTCCGTTCCTGCATAGGTATAAACTTGATATTTAACAGGAGTAGCACTGCCCGAAGTCGTAGCCGCGGAAAAATAAGCGGTCGTAGTCGTATATGCCGGGGATAAATTTGGATTGTTCCCGGTAAAAATATTCTGACCGTTATAAGAGGTATCGGCAAACTGCGTAAGTTCGTTTATAATCTGTTCGACCTGCTGGGCGGCGGAGGTATCGTTCGCCTGAGTATTGGTTCCGTTCGCCATTTCGAGGGCGAGGGTGCTTGCCTGATTTACCGCTCCGATTGCGTTGCTTATAGTGGACGAAGCTAAAGAACCTACGCTGTTTGCGAGGCTAACGTTGGAATTGTACTGCGTTATAAGCGCCGTGCTGTTTTTATACGACAGGACGTTTACCATGCCGGAAGGATTATCCTGAGGATAGTTGATTTGCAAACCGCTCGATATCTGGCCCTGAAGGTTATAAACCTGCGTCGCTTCGTTGGTCAGTTCGTTATTAATGCTGTTATACAGCATATTATCGGTCATCTGAATCATTTTTATGCCTCTTTTTTATCTTTTTATTCTAAACCGCCCAGCCCTTGCGCAGCCCTTGCAGACTCAATCCTTAATAAAGGAGGGGGTTCATAAAATCTTTTATTTATCTGCCCTATTTACCCCGTTAATCCTTTTTTATTCCCGTCTTAAGCTCCCCCCCCCCCGCCGCTTCTAAACGAAAACCGTCGGGCGCCGTCCTGACTTGGCGGTTACGGTTAATATATATTATTTTTTATTACGGCACGGTGTTAAGAAGAGCCGTCATAATGGCTTCGACCGAACTTGTAATCGCCGCCGCCGCCTGATAGGAATTCTGATAATTGACGAGGTCCGTCATCTGCTGGTTCATATTAACGCCGACGTATGATTGAAGTTGATTCTGCAAATTCGTCAGAACGGAAGTGGAATTGGTATAATTCGTGTTCGCGCTCTGCGACTGCGTTCCGATATTGGAAACTATGCCGGAATAATACGTCGAAACGGTCGAGCTCGTTCCGTTAATAGGCAAATTATTATTCTGAAGCGCGCCGAGGGCAAGCGCATTTTCGTTATTTCCTGCAAGCCCTATATCGTTCATCTGCGAAAGGGTAAGCGGCGTCTTAACGTTTGAAGTTATGCCGGAACCGTTCGTAGCAACCGAAGAAGACGGACTAAGCACGTTCGCCGTAAATGAATCGCCGTTTGAAGGCGTTCCGGTAAGGGTAACGTTAAAATTTTGAGCGGCCGTACCGGTTCCAGAGTAATTCTGATTACCGAAATTTATGGAATAAACATTTTGCCCGCTGGAATCGGTAGTCGGGGCGACTGCAAGATATTGAGTATTGCCTGTGGTTTCGTTATCTACGGTAAAAGCAGAAACCGTATCTCCCGACGAATAAGTGCTTCCCAAGGAAGACGATAACTTGACATTCGTGGTATTATTTAAATTGTTGTAGGTTACGCTTAAAACTTTATAAACATTACCGCTTAGCTTATTTCCTATTAATATCTGTTGTCCACTTACGAAATTGTCGGCGGAATCTGAATTCGACGCAAAATTTCCGTTAACAGTAATCGAAGAAGCGCCGGAACTTGCAATTGCTGAGAGATTTGAAGCCAGGTATGTTATATTGTATTGCCCGCCTTCGTTGCTATGGCTGCCGGTTATATCGTAAGGGTTTATTACCGCGCCGGCGCTAATCGTCGCGTCGCCGGTATTCGCCGGGTTAACCGCCGTCGATACGGCGGATGCCGCCGCTACCTGAGAGGCCGTAAGGTTTGGGTTTACGGCCATAGTAAAAGCTGGATTAGTCGTCAATTGGTTGACGGTAAAGGTTTCATTATTGGTTAATGCAACTGCGGAAGAAGAAGTCGCAGTAGAAGTAATATTAACCGAGACGCCGTCGAATCCGATAGTGTAAACCGACTGTCCGAATGCGTTTATAGAAGGCGTTGAAGAGCTGACGGCAGAAGGGCTTAAAGTTTTACCGGTCGTATCGTTTGTTACCGAAAAAGTAGTTTTGCCGCCGGAAGTATTTGCCGTGAGCGTATATTTGTCTCCCGTCAAATCAGCCGGATTCGTTACCGTGCCGGTCGAAATAACGGCATCCGTAACGCTTGAACTTGCGGACGTAGTCAAATCGGGGCTAAAAAAATTGTTCCCCGTCGAGCCGTCTAAACCGTAGCCGCTTTGCTGCAAAGAATTTACGTTGTCGGTTACGGCCGCCGCAAGCGAATTAAGCTGGTTTATGTAAGACGGCGCCGCCGTCTGTTCGAAATTGACGTATGCCCCCAAACTGCCGCCGGTAACCTGATTTGTAACAGACTGTGCCGAGCCGTCCGGTCCCGTCCACATAATATCAAGATTTGCGGCGTTGGAAGGGTCAATCTGAGCCTGCAGATTAAAAGAGGAATCTGCGGATACCAAAGGAACGTTTCCTAAGGCTACGTCGGTCTTCCCGTTGCTATTGGTATAGTAGGAAACGTTAACCATCTGGGAAAGGCTGTTTATGGCCTGCATCTGTTCGTCCTGCAGTTCGTTCGCGTTGCTTCCCGCGTTGAGCGCGTATGTAATCTGTTGATTAAGTCCGGCTATCTGGGACGTCAGGCTGTTAATCTGGGGTATTTCCCCCTGAATGGAAGTATTGGTCGCCGATACCGTGTTCATTATAGTGGTGTAGGCGTTGTTTATGGACCCCGTAAGCGACTGCGCGTCGGATAATAAAGCCGTTCTCTGGGAAACATCGGACGGATTATTTGCGACGTTCTGAAAGTCGTTGAAAAACTGAGATATTTGGGAGCTGAAACCAGAGCCCGTCTGGTCGTTGAACAGGTTTTGAATCTGGTCTAATGCCTGATACTGGGTCGTAAAATAACTATTCTGGGTCGTTTCGTTATTGACCTCCGACTGTACAAATTCGTTCGTCGTTCTTTGAATCTGGTTTACGTTGACGCCGGTTCCATAGGTGTAAGGAGCGCCCACTACCGCGGGAGCTTCGGTTTCGAGCGGATTTTCGCTGTTATAAAAAGGGGTATTGACGTTGGCGACGTTCTGGGAAACGGTATTCATAGCCGTCTGATTGGCCGTCATCGCGGAATCCGCGATATCGAGTATGTTGTTTACGGTAATCATTTATACCCTCACCCCCGACCCTATCAAGACGTTTTTTAAAGGAAAAAAATCCGCATTATTAGCTCCAGACCTGTTATATATAGAGCTTTTATTAAAAGCGTCGGTTATGAACGAAATAGTCAGCTGGCTATAATATATATTTTTTTTTATCAAGCCGTAAAACGCCGTATTTAAATTAGTTATTTCGGCCATTTCCGATTTAATCTTTTCTTTGACGCTTTCCAAATCTTCGTTGCCCGTTTCGATAAAAATTGGGCCGAAAGTTTTTATTCTTTCCGTTATATCTTTTAAAGCCGCCCTCTTATTATTAAACAGGTCTAAATTGTTAAGCGGATTAAAATTTGTTTTTAACATTAAATATGACTCGCTAAGTTCTTTTTTTAACGTTAAAATAATTTTAAGAAGGCTTTCAAGGTTCTTTTTATTTTCTATTGCGCTGTTCATATATATAATAAAACTCTCTTAATAAAGAGCTGTAATGTTTATGTATTTTAAAAGGTTGGCCGGCCGTTTTCTCTTATTCGCCGGCGATATTTAAGCCGTTGATTAATCCTTCGGCTATTTTTGAACTGTCGGCGTAAGTTCCCGCGGCAACCTGCCGTTTAACGGCTGAAATCTTTGCCTGAGGCGCGGATTGCGCCGAATCTATCGAGCCTTTAAGATTGCTGATAAAACTTGCGTCGCCGGATATCGTAACCTCGTCCGCGGAGCTTTGTCCCGTATTGGGAATTATTTCTCTTTTTTTACCGTTATCGTTCTGCGGTATTTCGCCCGCAACCGGCGTAAGGTTTGAAATTTGGATTGCCATACTCATTTACCTTCTTTTGTTATTATTCTTTTTCTCTAAAATTAGAGGCAACCGGCAAATATTTATTTTAAATATTTATTTGCCGTCATATAGCAATCGTCATTTTTTTATAATAACTTTAATATCCCCCTCGATACCTTTAAGTTCGTTAAATTGCCCAATTTTAAGCCGGGTTTTAAACAGAAATCCGATTAAATGATTTTTATTCGGGCCGAAAGCGCTCCTGCGGCTTTTATAGATTCAAGTATAGAGATAATGCTGGAAGTAGAAGCTCCAACGGCATTCAGCGCTTTCACGAGCTCTTCCACGGTTAAACCGCTTTTTAGGTAAAACGAGTTGGGGACCCTTTTTTTGTTAATCTTAAGCGTTATATTTCTGTTGGATACCGCAACGGGATTTATTAAGATGTTTCCGCCCATAACCACCGTTCCCGACCTTTCGTTGATAACGATAACCGCCCTTGAATGGGTTTTAACGTCGATTGCATCGATAACGGATATCAATTCGGCGACGTTTCCTTTGTAAGCGGCGGGCACGGCAATGTACACGCTTGTAGAATTTAACGCTTTAGCCGCGCCTTTGCCGAGTTTAGCGTTCACCGCCGCGGCTATTCTGGAAGAATTCGTAAAACTTGGATTTTTAAGTATGAGGCGAACCGAACCGAAGGAGTTAAGCCCTATGGATAAGCCTTTTTCTACGAGCCCGCCGTTATCCACGATGCCCGAAGTCTGAAAATTTTGGGACACCGGAATATAACCGGGAAGAGGCATCACATTCATGGTTGCAACGCTGCCTCCGGTAGATACGCTGCCCTGCGCGAGCGCGTAAACTTTTCCGTCGGGGCCTTTAAGCGGGGTCATCAATAAAACTCCGCCTTGAAGGCTTTCCGCGTTTCCGATGGAACTGACGGTTACGTTTATTCTTTCGCCGGGCACGGCAAATGGAGGAAGTTCGGCCGTAACCATAACGGCGGCGGCATCCCTGATTTCGTAAAGCGAAGCCTCGTTGGTATTGATGCCCAGTTTCGACAGCATAGTAACGATGCTTTGCTGTGTAACGTTAACGCCCCACTGGTCCCCTGTGCCGTCGAGGCCGGAAACGAGGCCGTAACCCACTATTGGGTTGCTCATGGCGCCGTAAATAGAAGTTATATCGCCTACCTTGGCGGCGAAGGAAAAACCGGGCGCAATTCCCGCCGCAAACAAACCGAAGAAAAATATTAGCGCCGGTAAAATTATTTTTTTTTTCATTTTTTCCCTAAATCCCGCATTATAATTAATTTTTATTTTCCAGATGAGCCGCCTGAATATCCATACCTGCGGCTTTAAGCCGCATCCGCTTAATGCGGAAAGCTTCTTAAAACATCGCGTAGCAGGCATTAATTATCATTATTGCGCATTATGCCTAAAAATGCCTAAACGATTTTAATAGCCTATAACCGTAATATAATGCAATTAATATTTGGCGGTTAAAACGGCCATATATCTTCCATGATTTTATACAGCCAGTTCGGGCTTTGCTGGTTATTCACGTAACCCTTGCCGTTTATCCATATTCTTGCGTCCGCAATCTGACTCGATAAAACGGTATTTCCGGGAGATATGTCTATCGGCCTCACGATGCCTTTAATCAGCAGGTATCTTGTTTCTCCGTTGACGGAAACGTGGCTTTCGCCTTTAAGTTCGACGTTTCCGTTGGGAAAAACCCTGACGACCTGAGCCTGTATAGTCGAAGAAATCTGGCCGGATTCCGCGACCCCTCCCCCGCCGTTAAACGATTCCGCATTGGAGCCGGCGTAGCCGGTTGGTTTTGCGGACGAAAGTGTGCCGAAAGCGATGCTGCCGGTTCCGGAAGAATTATGCGAAAGCACCGTACCGGAAGAATCGTTAACCTGCGTCTGGTCGTTTACTATTATGGTAACGGTATCGTTAAGTTTAAAAGCGACGTTGTCGGAATAAAGATTAGTTCCGTAGCCGGTTCCCGTCCATAACGAACCTAAAACCGGTTTTCCCTGAATTCCCCCGTTTTCCGCCGTCGGCTTAATATATGAGGGAGGAATCATGGATTTAGGCGGAGTAACGCCGCCGCACCCGCTTAAAAAAACCGGAAGCAGTAAAATAAGAGCGGAAAAAATCAGGGGGTATCTTTTTTTTGCCGTTTTTTCCTTTTTCATTTTTTTCTTTTTTATTTCTTTCTTTTTTATTTCTTTCTTTTTTTCTTTTTTCATTTCAGTTTTATTTTAATGAATATATTTAAATTGCTTTTATTATCTTACCGCGACTGTTTTATCCGATTTTACTATGCAGTTAATAACCGCGCCGGATTCCGCGTTTCTGACCCTGATTGGGGAATCTAAAGCGCCGGATTGAAGCGCGGTTCCGCTTGTTTTTAAAATTAATCCGAATCTTTTATAAACGATATTTACGCGGCTGCCGAAATTTATTATTCTTTTTCTTTCCGTATCGGCTTTGGTTAAGGCCGCATTTTGGGCGATGATGAATTTTGCCTCCCTGCCGGCGGCATTTTTTTTGTTTAAAAAATAGCCGTCGGATAAGGCGGGAATATTTCTATAAGAAATTTTAACGTCTTCCGGTTTTATCACCTGAAATTTTCCTATGGTTCTGGAAGCGGCGGCGACGGGAGCGTAAATTTCCGTTTTAAACGTAACGTAGGCGACGCCTTTCAGCCGGCCGTCTTTTTTGTCCAAAAATTTTATTAATACGGTATGCCAGCCGGAATACCGCGCATTGCTGATTTCCGGTTTTATTGAATAAGAGTTTGTGTAGTTTGTATTTATATTTGCGGCGGTAAAAACGAAATCGTTAAAGTGAAAATATTTAACGAATTTTAGCGGAACCTGTTTCAAATATGTTCTTACCGTTATATTTTTTAACAGTTTATATGCGTTATACGCGCGGGGCTTGCCGGCGGCTGCGGCAAGCGGAACCGCCGCCCCGCTTGCGCAAGAAGATTTTAAAACCGTAAGCGGTAAAACGAAACATAAAAACAAAAAAAATAAGAATGTGCGGCTCTTTTTTTTAAACATAATATTTTTATCGGTGCGTTGAATTATTTAATCCTAATATCGAACTTCGCGTCAATAGAGATAAATTCCCGCATCGTTTTTTATTCCGTTATTTTATTATTCCTTAATATTATTAATTGCCGCCGGCTATTAATAATATATTATTTTATTGCGGAGCAAACCGCCGCTATTTGCATTGTATTTCATATGATATATATATAATAAGATAATAAGCATAATATAAGCTAAATATAATATTAAACTAAGCCGCTCATGGTCTGAAGCATCTGGTTCGCTACCGTAATCGCCTTGGAATCTATGGTATAGGCATTTTGGGCGGTTATCATTGATACCATCTGTCCGACCAGATTTACGTTGGACATTTCGAGAAAACCCTGCTGTATCGTTCCAAGGCCGTTTTCGTCGGGAGCGCCCGACTGGGGAACGCCGGAAGCGGAAGTCTGCAAATACAGGTTGCTTCCAATACTGTTGAGTCCTGCAGGATTGATAAAATTTGTAAGGGTAATGGTTCCTAACTGCGCCGGCGACGTTTGTCCCGATATTGCCGCCGAAACCGTGCCGTTTTGGGCAATGGTAACTGACGTGGCGTTAGGCGGTATGGTGATTGCGGGAATAAGCGTATAACCGTTGGCATCCACAAGCTGTCCCTGCGAATTTGTTTGAAAAGTGCCGTCTCTCGTATATGCGGTTGCTCCGTCCGGCATCTGAATCTGAAAAAAACCCTGTCCCGAAATGGCCATGTCCAAAGGATTTGACGTCTGCTGAAGGTCTCCCTGCGTAAACTCCTTTTCCACGGAAGATACCTTTGCGCCAAGCCCTATCTGAATACCTGTCGGAACCTGCGTGTATTCGGATGAATATGCGCCGGGAGATTGAACCGTCTGATAAAAAAGGTCTTCGAAATTTACCCTGGATTCCTTATACCCGGTAGTATTGGTATTGGCAAGGTTATTGGCGATGTTGTTTATTTCGGTCTGCTGTCCTTCCATTCCGGTAGAAGCCGTCCACAATGCTCTCATATCTTAAAATTTCCTCCCTTTAGATTATTGCCGTTCATACCGCCGCTCCTATAGTATTGATTGTAGTATTGCCGACGGAGGTATAGGATTTTAAAACCTGTATCATGTTATTGTAAACTTTTGAAACGTCTATCATCTGGACCATGCCTTTAATTTCGTTTACGTTCGATTCCTCCACGTAGCCCTGAAGTATATCCGGATTTTGATTCTGAACGGGTCCGCCGGAATCCTTCGAGGCGGAAAACATGGTATCTCCGTATTTGGATAAATATTCGGGGTTTTTAAAATCGACGGTAAGTATCTGCCCCGAATACGTTTCGCTGCCCGTCTGAGGGTCGGTAAGGCTGATTATTCCGGAGTCGGCAATAGTTATGTTTGAACCTCTTTCGCTTAAAAAAACGGGTTTTTTATTTGTGCCCATAACCGGAAAACCTTCCTGATTTACGAGTTCTCCCGCTTCGTTCAGCGAGAAAACGCCGTTTCTGGTATATTTAATTCCGTCGGGCGTTTGAACGACAAAATATCCGCCGCCGTCCATAGCAAGGTCGAGCCTGTTTCCGGTCTTTTTTAAGGAACCCTGCGAAGTATCCGTATAGCTGCCGAGGACAACCGGATACGCCTTGTCCGCCAACGGCTTATCGTCTCCCGAATTTATGCTTTCGACCGATTTTGCGGACAAAAACTCGCCGAAGACCTGTTCGGTGCTCTTATATCCTACCGTATTAACGTTGGCGATATTATCGGCAACCGTGTTCAGCCTTTTTTCTTCCGCAAGAATTCCGCTTAATGCTATGTAGGAGCCGCCGTTCATCGAGCCGTCCTTTAAAATTTGTTAACTAAATTTTATTATTTGTTATTTCGTTATTATTATCCTTAGTTATATGATGCAAAAAATATGCCGCAAATACAAGGAAAAAATTTCCGCAAATTATTAAAAATTATTAAAATAAAAATGCGCGCAACGCAAAATATTATTGATATTGGATAAGGTATTAATATAGAATAATAAATACTGCATAAATATATAAAATGGATAAAATATCCGCATATTATATTTTTTAATGAAAAAAGTTCTGGCGTTGATTATTACTAGCGATAAATATCTAAACCATATTGTCGGCTTAATCGAAGCGGCGGCGAAAAAGGATTGCGATATTAAAATTTTTATAACGGACAAGGGAGTTTTTTTGACGGAAAACAGCGAATTTATTGCGGCTGTTAAAAAAAACGACGTCTGCGCGTCGGTTTGCGAATATTCCTGCGGCGTCAACGGAATATTATCTCGAAAGGAAGAATTCAACTATGCTTCCCAATTCGAAAATTCAAAAATGCTTAACGGGTTGAAAAAAAACGACAGGGTTTTGCTGTTCTAAGTTCGACTCCGAAAAATAAAATATTGCCTTATGTTCGATATCAAAAAATTAAAAGAAGACCCCGATATAAACATATATTCTAAAAAACAGGAAATTCACGCCATCCTTAAGGGCTTCGCGAATCAAAAAAAACCCATAGTAATTTATCCGGTTCCGTTCAACGAAGAATATTCCACTAATATTCTTAAAGTAAAGGACGATTCCATAACCATAGATTCCATGCTGCCGAAAACAGGCAATTTAAGGCTTCTCGATTCCACTTATCTTAAGGCGTCTTTTAAATTCAACGACAACGAACATTTTTTTTTATCCAAATTATACAGCTACGAAAAAGACGAAGGCTATTTCGTATTCGATATCTATAAGCCCATAGAAATATTATCCTTGGAAAAAAGAAAGTTTTTCAGGATAGAGCCGTCCGTGAACGAACCCGTAAAACTGACTTTTTTCTTTAAAAACAAATTTTTCGACGCAAGAGTTTTCGATTTGTCGGGAGAAGGACTTTCGTTTTTGCTTGATTTTCCGGTAGAAAAATACACGGTGCTGGAAGGCGTAACGGTTAAATTTCCCGGCGGACTGCCCGAAATTACCTTAAGGTTGGAAGTCAGGTCGGTAACGAGGCTCGACAATCTGAAATATAAATTGGGAGTTAAAGCCATAAATATAAAATCGAAGGAGCAGGATATTCTGTTCAGATATATATTTAAAAGGCAAAGGGAGCTGGTAGCGGCTTCGAAAGGCGCCTTATAGCTTTTTCCCGCCGGCCTTTTCGTTTAATTTATGCAGAAACGCAAAAATATTCGCCACGACTTTATAGAGCTCCTGAGGAATTTCCTCGTAAATGTCTAATTTGTCGAGTATATCCGCAAGAGCGCCGTTTTCCATTACGGTTATATTTTCTTTTTTCGCGATTTCCTGACTTTGACACCTCTTCGCAATTTTGTAATTTAAAAACCGCATAATTACTGTATTCTTTATCACAAAAATGCCGTTTTTTTTCAAAATAGGTAGTAAAATATTTTAATGATATTTAATTTTAT
>JAJYHI010000062.1 GCA_021784835.1 bacterium | reverse complement strand
GTTAATAAAGAAAAGTTCAAAGCCGAAATAGACGAAAAAATGGAAAAATTTCCGAACGTTTTTAAAGGCAGGAAAGTTACCGGAAAAAACGTTACCGACGGATATAAAGTATTCTTCGACGACGATTCATGGCTCTTGGCAAGGCTCTCCGGAACGGAAGACCTGATGCGCATATACGGAGAAGCCGACACCGAACAAAATCTCGACGTCCTGATAAGCGCTTTTCAGGAGTACCTTATATAGCTATGGTGCCAGAATTCGATTCCGCACCATCACAAAATGTAAACGAAAAATGTAAACGAAAAATTAAAATTTAAAAGGATTAAATTTAATGAAATTTTATACGATACCTGCTGGACCTTTTGAAGTAAATACTTATATTGTATTCGACGATAACGCAGGAGAAGCCGCAAACAAAAAAAGAGAAGGATTTATAATAGACCCGGGCGGACAGGAAAAGAAAATAGAAAAAATAATCAAAGACGAAAATATCGATTTAAAATTTATACTTAATACCCACTGCCATATAGACCATGTTTTAATGGATAATTATTTTAAGGAAAAATACGGAATCGATATAATAGCGGCGAAAGAAGAAGAGTATATACTTCAAAATTTGGAAGAGCAGGCGGAATATCTCGGTTTTGAATATACGGGAGGCGTCGTAATAGACAGGTATTTAAAAGACGGCGAAATTATAGAAATCGAAGGCATTAAAATCCTTCCTATTTTTACCCCGGGACATTCCCCCGGCGGCGTCTCGTTTTTGATAAACGATACGCATCTTTTCAGCGGCGATACGCTTTTTAGAAATACCGTGGGAAGAACCGATATTTTGGGCGGTTCTTCGGAACAGTTAATAGGTTCGATTAAAAATAAACTTATGGTCTTAGACGATACTTTAAAAGTTTATCCGGGTCACGGCGAACCCACTACCATAGGATACGAAAGAAAATTTAATCCGTATTTAATATAGGAGGAAAAGGTGTCAAATTTTATTTTCCGCATATGCAAAGGTGAATTAATATGAAAAGTTTATTGGGAAAATTAATCTGACACCTTTTCCTAAACGATGAGTCTAAATAAAAAAAACATACTGCTGTGCGTTACCGGTTCCATAGCCTGTTATAAAAGCGTAGATCTTTATAGGAGACTTAAAAAAGCCGGCGCAAAAGTAAAAATTGTCGTCAGCGACGCGGCTGCAAAATTTATCTCGCCTTATATTTTTGAATCTTTCGGCGAAGAGGTTTTTGAAGACGATGCGTTTAAAAGCCCGCTTTCGCATATCGATTTGTCGAAATTTGCCGATATTATACTTATAGCCCCCGCGACTTATAATACGATAAACAAAATAGCCGCCGGCATAGCCGATACGCTTATTACGTTAACGGTTGCGGCGGCGCCTGATAAGCCGAAACTTCTCGTTCCTGCTATGAATCCAAATATGTACGCCAATAAAATATTTAAAGAAAACCTTGAAAAACTCTGCGCATTAAATTTTTATTTAATTTCTCCCGCGACCGGCTCCGCCGCCTGCGGCGATTTCGGCGAAGGCAGGTTTCCCGAAATAGACGATATTATTTTCGACGTCGAATCCGTTCTTAAAGAAAAAAAGCTGAAAGGCAAAAAAGTGCTGGTTACTGCCGGCGCCACGAGGGAATATTTGGATCCCGTAAGGTTTATGTCCAACGGTTCAAGCGGAAAAATGGGCATAAGCCTGGCGAACGCGGCGCTTAAAGCCGGAGCGGAAGTAACGCTTATCGCCCTTAATATAGGAAACGAAGGTATCGTTAACGTTAGCGTCAACGGTAACGCTCAATACATAAATCACCGTATAAAGGTTATAAACCGCTCAGACCTTGCCGGGCTTAAAGAGGCATTGCTCGCCGAATTTAAAAATACGGATATTCTTTTTATGGCGGCGGCGGTTTCGGATTATAGTTTTAAAGAAAAAAGCCCCGTAAAGATTAAAAAAAGCGATATGAAACGCATAAGCGATAATATAGAAACATCGGACGAGAAAAATTACGATACCGGTAATTCAACCCCTCCAACCCTTAAAATAGAACTTATCCAAAACGAAGATTTATTAAAAGCCGTTTCAAAAATCAAAAAAGACGGACAGACGGTTTTCGGTTTTGCCGCCGAAACCGATTCCGCAATAGAAAACGGACGAAAAAAACTTTCCGAAAAATCCTTAGACTACATTTTCGTCAACGACGTATCAAAAGATATTATCGGGAGCGACGAGAACGAAGGCTTTTTAATAAACAAGTCGGGAGAAATAAAAAATTTCAAAAGGGAAAGTAAAGAAAACCTCGCCGAAAAATTAATCGACGAAATATCGTAAAACAATACCGATGTATTCTTAGAAGATTTTATAATTACCAAAACCGTGAAAACATACTATATAAGACTCTGGGCAAACAATTTTCATATTAAAAGCATACAATTTATAATATCTTTTTTTGAAGCTTTTGTACCGGGCAGTACGGTGCTGGACTATATTAATAGTGCGGGTAAAGTATGGGATTAATGAGACTTTCGCAATTTGACTTTATACCAAAAATTGATTTATAATATTATAATGATAATGTAATTTTGCTTAAAGTTTTAAATTAAAAATATTTATAATAAGAAGGAGATATAAGTTATGCCATTTGGAAACAATAATTTTGGTGCGGGACCGGGATCAAGAGGTTACGATTACGATATTACGCGCGGAAGAGCTGCAACGAAGGAGGGTTTGTCGGATTTCTTCAGGGGAGTTTTTACATGGATGACGATAGGGCTTATGCTTACGGGTTTTATATCTTATTTCGTGGCGATGGATAAACCTTTTGTGGACTATCTTTATACGCACGTTATGTTGTTTTATGTCTTAATGGGAATTCAATTGGCGGCGGTTTTAGGTTTGTCTTTTGGGATAAACAGATTGCCGGCTGATATTAGCGAGGCTATATTTTTATTTTATTCGGCTCTTACCGGAGTAACTTTTTCTTTCATTTTTTTAGTATATACGAATCAGTCTATAGAGATAGTATTTTTTCTTACTGCCGTTTCTTTCGGACTTCTTGCATTCGTCGGTTATACGACTAAAAGAGACCTTACGGAAATGGGTAACTTTATGATGGTCGGACTTTTTGCGATAATAATAGCTATGGTGGTAAATTTTTTCCTTCACAGTTCAACCCTTATGTATGTCGTATCTATTCTTGGAGTAGTAATTTTCTTAGGTCTTACGGCTTACGACATGCAGAAACTTAAACAGATATACTTAAGCAGTTCGTTTGATACAAGAAAAGAAACCGTTATGGGCGCACTTGCCCTTTATCTCGATTTTATAAACTTGTTCCTTATGCTGCTTACATTATTTGGCGGCGGCAGAAGAAGGTAAAAAAACCGACTTTTTTACCTAGCCTGATAATCCATAAAATCGAGGACCCCCTGATATTATATGCGTAAATCAGGATGAGGATAACTTTGGTAAATCTTGCAAATTAACGCAATTATAAATATCAAGTCGACTGAGTAAAGAAATACAACAATATAAATTAAAGACGTATATTACATTTCTTTTAGGTATGTTTCTATATCATTTTATTATAACTTCTTCTTCTACGGGCGTTGAAGCCCTGTCCTGCATAAGATAGCTTTTAATATCGGCGACGTTTTCGGGTGCGTTGCCTTTTACGGAAAGAATAACGTACGAGTAAAAAGGCCAGGAAGCGTTGACGTCGAAGTTTGAAGGTATTGCCGGATGATTGGGGTGGGTATGGTAAAATCCAAGAATATCGAGGTTTTCTTTCATACAAAATTTATCCATTTCTAAAATATCTTTAGGCTCTATTTCAAAACTGTCCCATGTAATTTTTCCGTAACGGTTTTCGGCCGGATAGGCTTTAACGATAATTTTGTTTTCTCCTTCTATTTTTCCGAGAAGCCCGCCGCAAGCTTCATAGGGGAAAATATCTGCCGCATGTTTTTTTATTATTTCCAGTTCGTTTTTAGGAATTATAATAGCCATAACGATATTGTCCTTATATTTATAATTAAAATAATAGATGCTAAATTATTTTTTTCAAAACCTTTGTTAAAATTCCGAAAAAACTCTAGAAGAAAGATATCTTGAACCTGTGTCGGGAAGTACGGTTGCGAAATTGCCTTTATATTTTGCCGTAAGTTTTAGTATTCCGTAAACGTTTGCGCCTGAAGAAAAACCGCATAAAATCCCTTCGTCTTTAACGAGTCTTTTTAAGGCGGCGTAACTGCCCTCCGTATCGACTTTAACGACGTCGTCGATTATTTTATCTGCGTCGAATCCTTCGAAATTTAAAGAATAGTTGTACTTCCAGCCTTCTATGCCGTGCATTTCGTTGTCCGGAACGACTGCGATAACTTTTATTTTATCGTTGTATTCTTTAAGTCTTTTACCTACTCCAAGAATAGTTCCGCCTGTTCCTATGCCTGTGGCGAAATAATCGATATTTCCTCCGGTCTGCTTTAGGATTTCGACGGCGGTAGTTTCGTAATGAGATATAGGGTTAAAAGGATTATTATACTGGTCGGGCATATAATACATATTTTTGCCGCCTCTTGCATATTCTTCGGATGCACGTTTTATGGCTCCGTCGTGGCTTTCTTCGGCGGGAGTAAGTATTAATTCGGCTCCGTAAAGACGCATTATCTTTTTTCTTTCTTCGCTCATATTCGAAGGAGCGTAAATTTTAACTTTTATGCCGAGGAGCGCGCCTATCATTGCATATGAAATACCTGTATTTCCCGATGACGAATCGATTATCGAAGTAGTTTCTTTAATTAAACCTTTTTCTACGGCGTTTTTTATCATATAAAGCGCAGGTCTATCTTTTACGGAACCTCCGGGGTTTAAACCTTCAAGCTTCGCGTATAATTTTGATCCGTGAGACGAAGTTTTAATTATTTTATTTAATAGGACTATTCCCGTGCCGCCTATATTTGAAGCTGAATTAAAAATATCGTAAATATTAAAAGGCGATTTATTTTTTTCCATCTTTTTCCACGATAATTTCGTAATCCGTATCGTTAATTTTATTTATGGATAAAACCTTATGACCCTGTTCCTCCATAGAACGCGGCACGTTTCTTATTGCCGGTTCGTAATCCACTATTACCCTTAAAATTTCGCCTTTTTTCATTTTTTCTAAAACAAGTTTGGATTTAACGAAAGTAAATGGACATATCTCGCCTTTAATGTTTAATTCTTCGTTTTGTTTATATTCAGACATTATTTGTTTGCTCCGTTAATTTTTAAATTCGCACAAATCGCCGTATTCTATTAACTCAAAAACGGTAGGATTTTCGCCGCAAAGCGGACAAGTCTTATCCTGCCTTAGTTTCATTTCGGTAAATTTCATATCCAGAGCGTCGTAAATAAGAAGCCTTCCGTTTAAGGTTTGACCAATACCGAGTATTATTTTAATTGCTTCGTTTGCCTGGATAGCGCCTATTACGCCTGGAAGAACGCCGAGAACTCCCGCTTCCTGACAGCTCGGTACAAGTCCCGCAGGAGGAGGAGTCGGGAAAAGACATCTGTAGCACGGTCCTTCATCCGGCAAAAATACGGTGGCCTGTCCGTCGAACCTGAAAATAGAACCGTAAACTAAAGGTTTTTTCATAAAATGGCAGGCGTCGTTTATTAAATATCTCGTAGGAAAATTATCGGTAGCGTCTATTATTACGTCGTATTCTTTTATTAAGTCTTTAA
>JAJYHI010000048.1 GCA_021784835.1 bacterium | reverse complement strand
AAAGTCCTAAATAAAAAATCCTTGTTAGAATCTAAAGATATAATAATTTCCTTTAACAAAATTTCAAATATAGGCGTCGTTTTCGCATTATTGAGAACATTCGGCGCTTTTCCGTCGGAACTTAGGCGGATATCCATAAAATCCGGGAACGGTACAGGCGTGCGCATCGTGATTGACGAAAGGTTAATAAGTTTAACTTAAAGAAGGCGGAATAAATATGGGCTTTAAAAATTTTATAAATATTTTTAAAAAATCGGCAAAACGGTTCGCACTGTTTCTTTTAGGCGTTTTTTTATTTATTACTGTATTAGGTGCATTGAGCCGGCTAAAAAGGGGTGGCGAAAATAAAAAGGTTCCGGATTACGAAATAAAAAATAAAAAAACTTTCTGTTTCGTTTTAAAACCAAAAAAGATATTTTCTAATTCAAATGCCGACAATTCAAAAAACAGCCTAAAAGATATTTTTAATATTCCGGATAAAAAATATAAAAAATTTAACCGGCTCTTTATTTCTCCGGCAAAAATAAATAATAACGGAATGAAAATATTTGCGAACGCCGGTCGCCCAAGCGGCGGGAATTTGCCTAATTTTATTCAAAAGTTAAAGTTTAAGGGATTTTCGGAAAAGAAATCTACATCTCCGTCGTTAATATTTATAAGCGGTAAAACCGCTCTTTTGAGAGCGGGCGGGAGAAGTTATTACGTCCGCGCCGGAGAAAGCATTAAAGGGATGTTTATATTGAAAGTCGGTTTAACGGGGGTCAGCTATTCGGATAATGGAAAAATAAAATATTTAAATTTTTAAAAGTCAGCGGTGTATCTTATTCTTTAGCATAACCGCCGGAATTATGCCTATAAGGCATATTACGCCGGCGACTACAAATACGTCGTCGTAGGATTGAACCGTAGCGAACATCTTAACTATGCTGTCTATAATTCCGAGACCCGGGTCGATTCTTGCCGAGCTGGCTACGACTCCCGTATTTGTTTTGAACGGTCCGCTGTTATTAAAAAAAGACTTTACCTTAAGGAAAGCAAAATTTCTATCGTTAATCTTATCTCCGTATCTTACAAGATAGTAAACTTTTTTGGTTGCAAGATAATTTGCGAAGTAAGCGATTCCGAAGCCGGAAGCAAGCCTCATAGTTATTGGCAGTAACCCCGATGCTTCGGGTATTTGTTCCCTCCTAACCGAATTAAGCCCCGTGCTCATAATCGGCGAATATAACATTCCAAGCCCTATCCCCCTAATAATCGACGGATATATTATGTCGTACAGGTTTGATTGCACGGATAAATTCCAATATAAAAACAGGGATACGGCGGTTAAAGCCATACCGAATACTATAAAATACTTTGGTCCCCACCTGTCCGCTCCCCTGCCGAAAATAGGCGCCGATAATGCAACGGCGACTGCCGAAGGCATCATAATAAGACCGGTTGTATATGGAGTATAATTCATAATATTTTCGAGATAAACAGGCATTATAAACAAAGAACCGAAAAGCGCTATTGCCCTGACGGCGTTAATTGAGGTGATAAGGGTAAAATTATAATTTTCAAAGATTTTAAAGTCTATAAGTGGATGAGAAATGAAAGGTTCGAATAAAAAAAACATAACGAAACCGGCGGCGCTCAAAAGTTCGCAAATATGAATATAGCTTGAATCCCAGCCTTTATTCTGGCCTTCATTGAATGCTACGAGCATAAAAGAAATAGCGGTTGCGAAAAAAATAAACCCCAAAAAGTCGAAATTTGCCTTAAAATATTGCGATTTGTGGTCGTCTTCCATAATTATCATTATTCCTATAAGCGTTATAACGGCTATCGGGGCGTTTACGAAAAAAACCCATCTCCATGTTAGATGGTCGGTAATCCATCCGCCGAGCGTGGGGCCTATCGCCGGCGCCGCCATAGCGCCTATCCCCCAGATTCCCATAGCCCTGCCTCTTTCGCCCGGTTCAAAGACCTTGCCGAGAAGGGCAAGACCCAACGGCGCTATGCCTCCGCCGGACAACCCCTGAATAATCCTAAAAAATATAAGCATATTTATAGAAGTAGCAAAACCGCAGGCTATGGAAGATACCGTGAAAAATATAATGCTTAGTATTATCGGGATTTTAAGCCCTATCTTTTTAATGATAAATGTAATCGGCATTATTATTATCGCGGTTGCGACGCTGTAAGCAATCATAATCCAGTCAACCTCTTCAAGGTCAACGCCGAGGCTGGACATAATTTTAGGAATGGCTATGGTTACTATGCTCATATCGAGCATTACCATAAAAAAGAAAGCTACCAGCAGGATTAATATAAGGTTTTTATATTCTTTAGAATACATTATGTATAAATTTTACCATTAAATGACCGAAAAGTCATTTAATAATTTTTTTAGCGGTCTGATATTAAATAAACGTAAATTCGACGCTGTTTATGGAAATTAATTCTAAAATCGATATTATATTTGAATAATAAATAACCTGATTTCCGGAATCTTTTATACCGCCTTTGTTTTCGCTTATTACGTTAAGAAAAAATTCATTCATTATTTTATTTCCCAAAAATATAATTTTGGATAATTCCGCCGCCGTTTTGCTTTTTATCTTTTCGTCTTTGCCCGATTGCATAAAAAATATATCTATATTTTCCTTAAAAAAAGAGCTTAAGACAAGACAGAATTCCGGAATATACGCCTGTTTTTTAAAAGCGGGATATTTATAAAGTTCATTAATATTGTTTTTTATTAGTTCGATGCCGCTGTGGATATCCTGTAAATGGCCGGCAAATTTCATTATGCGCGTGATTATGCCGGCAAAATTTTTGTAATCGGAATTCCCTCTTTTGCATAATAATTTTAAAGACGATAAATTCAGGTATCTTGAGGATAATATTTGCAGGACGAGTTCGTTAATCTCTGCGTATAATATGTTGCCGCGGGTTTTATTTTCTATTATATTGCCGAGGACGTTATTATGCCGCTTATAATTATTGGTTATAAGTTCGTTAAGAATCTCTTCGAGATTCTGCTCGACGATATTTGAAAATTCTATCGCCTTAGAATTTAGTAAACTCAGTTCTTTATTTTTTCTATATTTTTTTTCCATGTATATATTATATAATATATGTCATATAATATATATTTTGAACTAACTCTTACCGTTTTATTATTTACGTGTCCGTAGCTCATCCGGATAGAGCGCAGGACTCCGACTCCTGAGGCGGCGGGTTCGAATCCCGCCGGACACACCATCCGAAATATGAATTGAAATATTTCTTGCTTTTAAGTCCGATATTATTTAAAATTTTTATAGCAATATTTTAATTTTATCGGATATTTTTATATAAAAATAAATGATTTCGGCACTACAGCCTATATCGATTAACTTCGGCACCGACGGATTCAGAGGCATCATCGGGGATAATTTTACGTTCGACGCCGTCAGCCGCATCAGTTCTTCATTGGCGGAATATTTAAAAGATAGTCCTTCAAAAACCGTTGCCGTCGGTTATGATACAAGGTTCTTATCCAAAGAATTTGCCGCCGCCGCCGCCGAGGCCCTTGTTTCTTCGGGAATAAAAGTCGTATTGAGCGATAATTTCTGCCCGTCCCCCGTTTTATCCTACTTCGTTAAAGACAAAAAATGCGCCGCCGGCGTGATGATAACCGCGAGCCACAATCCTTATATGTTCAACGGATTAAAATTCAAAAGCCCGTTCGGCTCTTCTATGCTCGAATCTGAAGTGAAAAAAATAGAAAAAATCGTAAACGGTTCCGATTTTAGTAAAAAAAACAAAGGAAAAAGCCGTTATATAGGCCGGACCGAGTTAGATTATTCGGACAAAAATAATTTCCGGTATGCCGATTTTAAAAAAGATTACATACGCCGCATAATCGATTTAACTGAATTAGATAAAGCCGTAAGCGGTGCGGATAAAGATTTATTAAAAACGTTAGACGTTATTATAGACCCGATGTTCGGCGCCGGCATAGGATATCTGTCTTCCGTATTAAAAAGATTTTCTATTAAACATAGCTCTATAAACAATGCCGTTAATCCCGCCTTTCCGGGATTGAATCCTGAACCGATAGACAGTAATCTGCATAAATTGAAATCGTCTTTGAAAAAAAGGGGTATTAAAAATAAGTTTGCGGTCGGTTTTGCTACCGACGGGGATGCCGATAGGATAGGTGCGGTAGATTGCGAAGGCAATTTTATCGATTCCCATAAAATTTTTTCGATAATTTTAGATTATCTAATAAAGGAAGGCCGTTCAGGCAGCGTAGTTAAAACCGTTTCTGTATCCAAATCTATAGATGACATTTGCAAAAAGCATAATATCGAACTGTATGAAGTGCCGATAGGGTTTAAAAATATTGCCGCTCTTATGACGAAAGACGGAAACGACGTATTTATGGGCGGAGAAGAATCCGGCGGAATAGGCATAGCTTCTCATTTACCCGAAAGGGACGGTATTTTTAACGCGCTTCTGCTCCTTAAAATTATAATTAAAACCGGAAAAAACTTAAATGAGCTTTTAAACGGCATATTTAACGAACCTTATCCTTATTCATACGTAAGGGAAGATTTGCATTTGGATGAAGGCAGGAAGCTGCGGCTGATAGAAAAACTGAAAAGCGGCAGTTTCGACATACCGTTTAAAAATAATTTAGTTTCTTCCAATTTTATAGACGGTTTTAAGTTCGCATACAAAGACGGTTCATGGCTTTTAATACGTCCTTCCGGAACGGAGCCGGTCTTAAGAATTTATGCGGAAAGCAAGGCAAAGAAGAAAACGAGCGGGCTTATAAATAAAGTAAAAATGGAAATAGGCGGTTTATAAAAAATTTATTTTTAGAAAAAGAAAAAAATGTTATAATGCTTAAATTATTTCTTAAAATTTAAATCTAATATTTTTATTTTTCAGGGGAAAATCTAAAATGAGCGAAATTGTCGATGTAAAAGGGAGGCAGATTTTAGACTCGAGAGGAAATCCTACGATTAGCGTTAAGGTTTCTTTAGAGAGCGGCATGAGTGGTTCTGCCTGCGTTCCTTCCGGGGCATCTACCGGAGAATACGAAGCCTATGAAAAAAGAGATAACGACAGTTCGGTTTACGGCGGGAAATCGGTTCATTCCGCTATAGAAGGAATTAACGACATTATAGCAAAATCTTTAAACGGCATAGACAGTTACTCTCAAAGGCTGATAGACGACATAATGATGAATCTCGACGGTACCCAGAATAAGTCTAATTTGGGTGCAAATGCAATTTTAGCCGTTTCGCTGGCGGCTGCGGTTGCTTCGGCAAATGAATTGGAAGTACCTCTTTATCGTTATTTAGGCGGCATAAATACTCATGTTATGCCTGTTCCTATGATGAATATTCTAAACGGCGGAAAACATGCAAACAATATGCTCGATTTTCAAGAATTTATGATAGTTCCCGCTGGAGCGAAATCCTTTGAAGAAGCCCTTAGAATGGGAGCGGAAGTTTATCAAAAACTTAAAAAAGTTTTGGACGACAAAAATATGCCTACGGCTGTCGGCGATGAAGGAGGATTTGCGCCTCAGCTCCAGAATAATATGGAAGCGATAATATTGATAATGGAAGCCGTAGAGAAAGCAAGGTACCAGCCCGGAAAAGATATTTTTATCGCTTTAGACCCTGCGGCAAGCGAGTTTTATGCCAACGGCAAATATACGCTTAAAGAAGCAGGCAAAAAAACCGTGCTTGAAGCAGACGAGATGGTCGCAA
>JAJYHI010000103.1 GCA_021784835.1 bacterium | reverse complement strand
TGAACCCCTTGAAAATGGCGGGATATAACGTCACTCCCTTAATGATAGCGCAGGAGCTTAAAGGAACCAATATAAACATTCCGGCAGGTTTTCTTCAGAAAAACAATAAAAAAATGTTTCTGACGGCAGGCGGATATTTTCACCATGTGGGTTCGGTTGAGAACTTTATTATATCAGTTTATAACGGAAAACCCGTTTATCTTAAGGACGTAGCAAAGATTAAATATTCGTATAAGCCGTTAAATTTTTTATCGGAAATAGGATTCGGAAATAACTACAGAAAAATTAATGCAAACGACAGGGTTATTAAAGATTCCAAGGGTATTTATCCTGCCGTAACCATAGCCGTCGCAAAAAGAAGAGGGAAGAACGCGGTTGAGGTAGTAAACAGCGTTCTTGCGAAATTTCATAAAATTGCCGAAACAAGCCTTCCCGCCGGCGTTCACTATACTATAACCAGAAACGACGGTAAAAAGGCAAACAATGCTGTTAATAAATTGCTGTTTCATCTTATAATAAGCATAATTATAGTAATAATACTTCTTTTAATAATATTAGGCTGGCGAGAAGCTTTCATAGTTGCTTTTACAATTCCGCTGATGCTGTTTCTTACCCTCGGGATAGCTTATATTTTCCATCAGACTTTAAACAGGATTACCCTGTTCGCATTAATTCTTTCCCTGGGGCTTTTAGTCGATAACGCCATAGTAGTCATCGATAACATAGAAAGGGTTTTTTCAAAAGAAAGAAATATACTTCCCGCTTATGCTGTGGATGCCGTAAACGAGATAGGCAATCCTAATTTTTTTGCTACGCTGGCAGTTATATCCTCGTTTATTCCTATGCTGTTCGTAACGGGAATGATGGGCCCTTATATGAGACCTATCCCTTTTAACGTTCCAATAGCAATGCTCGTTTCTTTATTTGTAGCCCTCACAGTAGTTCCGTGGTTTTACCTTAAACTTATGGCAAACGAAAGTGGAATGGCGCTGATTCGCAAAAAAGAATTAAAAGAGCACGGTAAAGACGGCAAAAAAGGCCTGTATTCTAAAATATTAACGCCTCTGCTTTTAAATAAGAAGAAAAGATATATATTTATGTCGGTCGTCGTAATTTTATTTATTTTAGCTATGTCTCTTCCGGTTTTAAAAATAGTAAAATTTAAAATGCTTCCCGTCGCAAATACCAACACGTTTTTGATTACGATAAACAAACGTCCAGGTTCTACTTTCCAGGATACCAATATCGCCACTATGCGGATAGTAAATTATTTGAAGCGCATAAAGCAGGTAAAAAACTACGTAGTTACGGTAGGAACGCCCTCGGTTATCGATTTTTCCGGACTTTTGAGAGGAGCTAATTTTAGAAACGCAAGCTGGTTCTCGGAAATAAGGGTTAACCTGATAGATAAAGACAAAAGAAACACATCTTCCCATCAGCTTGTTTTAAACATTCTTCCCGACATGCATAAAATCGGAAAAGAATATAACGCTACTGTAAAGGTTTTGGAAAGTCCGCCCGGACCTCCGGTAAAATCGACAATAGTAGCGGAAATTTACGGTAAAAATTACAACGAGCAAGAAAAACTTTCAAAAATAGTAGAAGCGAGTATGAAAACAACGAGGGGGGTTACCGACGTAAATTCCTCATATAAGCGCCGGATAAGAAAGGCGGCGGTCATCGTTAGAAGAAGAAAGGCGGCGATGCTGGGAATAAGCACCGAAATGATTGCTCAGTCGCTTTATCTTTTAAATAATGGAATTAGCGTGGGAACTATTCATAAAAAAGGACACCTTCATCAGGAAGATATTTTTTTAAGGATGCCCGGTTCATTCAGAACAGGAGTAAGCGGCTTATCGGGCATCTGGATATATGCGCCTTCGGCCGGCAGATTAGTACCCTTAAATTCGGTGATAAAAATAAAGCGCGGCTATTTGCATAATATGATTTACGAAAGAGATTTAAAGCCATTAGTTTACGTTTACGGCAAAGTTGTAAAAAGGAGCCCTATGTATGCAAACTTAGATCTTTTTCTGCATTTTTTAAAGCATCCTCTTCCAGCCGGCTATCATATAAGGTGGGGCGGGGAATGGCATCTTACGCTTAAGGTATTCGCACAGCTCGGCGCAGCAATGGGAATAGCAATTCTTCTTATCTATATACTTTTGGTAGGCTATACCGGTTCTTTTATTATCCCTTTAATACTTATGGGGGCGATTCCTCTTGAAATGATAGGCATAATGCCCGGATTCGCCTTGATAAGGGTTTATTTTACCGCCACTTCCATGATAGGGGCGATTGCCTTATCAGGTATAGTTATAAGAAATTCTTTACTTTTGCTGGAATTTATTAACGACAGAAAAAAAGAAGGTTATAATATAATAGATTCGCTGGTAGAAGCCGGGGCGATGAGAGCAAGACCTATTATAATAACGGCTCTTGCCGTTATATTCGGTTCGGCTATACTCGTAACCGACCCGGTATGGAACGGTCTGGCATGGGCGCTCATTTTCGGCATGTTAGCCTCTACCACCTTAACGCTCGTCGTAATTCCAGTGCTATATTACATGGTGGAAGGAAGAAGATGGCATAAAGAAGACGTTCACGATAATTTATAATCAATTAATTTAAAGAGGTAGATTATGCCTATAAGATTCGATCGCAAAAACGGCTCGTTAGCCGAAATAGATATTGATTTGGGCGGCAAAAATACGTTTGATATAACCGGAATGAACGAACTAATAAAAATTTTCGAAGGAAATATCGAAAAAGAAATAGAACTGAAAGCAATTTTAATAAAGAGTTCGAATACGGATTATTTTGCAACCGGACCGGAAATTAAGGAAATTGCAGGACTCGACAGGGACGGCGCAAGATATTATGTCACCGTTCTGAACGTTATGTGCAGGCATATCACAGAGTCGCCGGTTCCGGTTATATGCTCCGTGAAAGGGGCAGTAAGCGGAATAGGTCTGGACATCGTATCTTCCTGCGATTTCAGGCTTGCCGAAAAAAAATCCGTTTTTGCGGATCTGTCGTCAAAATACGGCATACTGTCCCCCTCTAATTCGGCGTTGAGGCTTGCTTTCTTAATAGGAGCTCAGAAAGCAAAGGAAATTATATTGACTTCTAAAAATTATACGGCGGAAGAATTATATAAATTTAATTATTTAACGGAAGTCTTCGGCGCCGGTGATTTCGACGGCGGCACGGCTAAATTTTTTAAAGATTTTACCGCCCTTTCGACAGATTCCTTAAGGCTTAAAAAAAGAATTTTTATCGATTTATGGAAAAATTATTTAAAGAATAATCAATTTTCTTCCGACGAAATTTTTTCCGAACTTTTAAAGGAAGGAAAAGACTGGAAAAAATCCGTATCCGATTTTCACGGCCATTCCTTGTAGTTTCATAACGCGGTTTTAAAACATTTTTTTATTTTTCCCTTGACAACAATTTTAGAATATTCTATATTTAGAATATACACATAATCGCGGTGTGCTACATCGCAAAGAATTAAAAAAAATGGGAAAAATGGGAAAAGAGTTTTGCACGGACGACAAAAACCTCAACAGAAAATGCAAAGATTTGGCAAGCATCTTTAAACTTTTGTCAAATCCTATCAGATTAGGAATTTTATGTATCGTTTGCGATGAAGAAGTCAGCGTAAACGATATATCCTCCGCCTTGGGTAAAACCCAATCCAACATATCCCAGCATTTAGCCGTCTTAAGGAACACTCAGATGGTAGATTACAAGAGAGTCGATAATAAACTCTTGTATTATCTGAAAAATTCCAAAATAAGACAGCTCGTCAAAGACATTAAGGAAATCAAAGATGCGGGAGATTATACCGACTTGAGATTTTCAGGCGATGCCGCCTTAAAATCCGGCAGTAATCCCGATATCTATTAGCTATTATCCGTATTTTTAATTTTTATTATTAAAATTTTTTAACGTTCCTGCACTTAGGATAAATGCGCCCGAATGCATGGAAGTTTTCGGCATCTTTACGATAAATTTGCATTAATATCATAAAGATATTTGTAGATAATCATAAAATATCAAAAGATCGACAAATATTTACACCTTAAAAGTTGCGAAGCAACTTGATTAAAGTATATAAATATGAGGAGGTATTTTAAAATGAGCGAAGAAAACAAGAATCCCGTTACGGAAAAAATCGAAAGCGCTAAGGGCGGACACTTTTATAAGGAAATTATGAAAGATTTCCGCATTAAAGAATCCCTGCACGGCTGTTTAAACTGCGGAACTTGCGTGGCAAATTGCCCCGCCGCCGCATTTTACGATTACTCCCCCCGCGAAGTTTGCCAGATGATGATAGAAGGAGACGAGGAGACTATCGAAGAGTATATGAAGGGCAAGATTTGGAACTGCGCCCAGTGTTACAGCTGTAAATACAGATGTCCCAAAGAGAATTCTGCCGCTGATATAGTTATGGCAATGAGAGAGATTGCGGTCAGGGAAGGTCTTGCCGCCGAAGCTCTTGCAGGTTATACCAGAATCGCGAAATTAGTTTTAACCAGAGGCAACCAGCTTGCGCCGGATATGCTTTCTCCCGACGCTTTTCCGGACTGGGGTCCGAGGATGATAGAGCTTTCGTCTAAAAAAATGGAAATGAGGGAAGAGCTTTTTGAAGGTTTTCCCGGCATGAATGTGGTAGATAGGGCATGGGCGGCAGAAGATTACACTATATATGAAATGCAAAAAATATGGGAAGAAAGCGGCGCCTTAGAAAAGGTGGGGACAGTGTTTCCGTTTCTAGTCGATATAGTTCAGGACGATATGGAAGATAAAAAAGACGAAATGGAAGCAAAAATTCAGGAAAAAAAAGAAAAATTAGAGGCGTCTAAAAAGTAAAGCCTAAAAAGTAAAAAAAATACTATAAATTTTGGAGGACATTATGTCTTATGAGATAAACGACGTTAAAACCGGCATAAATCATGCTAAGGGCATGAATTATCATGCTCACGACATTAGGGCGGAAATGAAAAAATTAGAAGAAGAAGGCGAGATTAAGATCGGCCATATTATAGGTCCGTATAAAGAAGAAGAGGTTATGTACGGGATAAAAAAGAAAGTGCCTTTAGATATGCACTATCAGCATAAAAGCTGTGGACAGTGCGCAAACCTTCCGGGCGTTCCGAGGTCGAATTTTTATTACAGGGATAAACTAGGGATAAAGTATTACAACGATATGCAGCAGACTTCATGTACGGCATGGAATTATCATGCATCCGGTCTCGGAAATCTCGTTCAGCTCGCTTCGGTTGCAGCAAGGAACTGGCACAGGGCATATGAAGAAGGCTATAATTTTACTATACACTGCGTTACCAGTTTCGGAAACTATTTGGAAATGAGGCATCTGTTGGTGGGAAATAAAGAGTTAAGGGATTCCGTAAAAAAAGTTCTTGCAAAATTAGGAAGAGAACTTGTTATTCCCGAAGAAATAGTCCACGACAGCGAGATAGCATATGCTTTAAGGGATAAAATACTGGAGGCGGCAGACCCGAAAAGGCTTGAAGGAATTAAAGGATTGAGGGCGGTAGAACATTACGGCTGCCATTTCTTTAAACAGGTATCCGACGACATAATCGGCGGAAAAAGACCCATAGTCGTAGGCGGATTGGCGTCGCACTTAGGCGTGCAGATGGAGGAATATTCCAAATGGTTTATGTGCTGCGGATTCGGATTCAGGCATATTTTAGTCAACAGGGAATTTACCAGGTCTGCCCAAAATATTAAATTAAAAGCGATAAAACAGGAAG
>JAJYHI010000012.1 GCA_021784835.1 bacterium | reverse complement strand
AAATTTAAGAAATGGAATTAAAACACTATTGGAGGATTAGTTATTAAACGTAATAAATATTAAATTTATATCTATTTTAAATAAAGCGCAAATGAGCGCATGCGGCAATGACGCCGCAATTAAAGAGACTTAAACCACTTAAAGCATTCGTTAAGTTTTTGTCTCCTTAGTTGCGGCGTTTTTGTTTTTAAAAAAACAATTTATTTTTATTTGGAGGTAGAAGAAATGAGACAGGTTGCAATTTACGGAAAAGGCGGTATCGGAAAGTCCACCACGACGCAGAATACTTTAGCGGCTCTTGCGGAAAGAGGAAATAAAATAATGCTTGTAGGATGCGATCCAAAAGCCGATTCCACGAGGCTGCTTCTAGGCGGAAAAAGTCAGGAAAGCGTCTTAAACGCCGTTAGGGATGTCGGGCAGGAGAACGTTACGGAAGAAGACGTGTTTAAAATAGGATTTGGAGGAGTAAGATGCGTAGAATCCGGCGGACCGGAGCCCGGCGTCGGATGTGCAGGCAGGGGAATTATTACGTCCATTACCACTCTTGAACAGCTTGGTTCGTACGAAAGAGATCTCGATTATGTATTTTACGACGTTTTGGGCGATGTAGTATGCGGCGGCTTTGCGATGCCTATAAGGGAAGCCTACGCAAAAGAAATATACGTCGTCTGTTCCGGAGAGCTTATGGCGCTTTATGCGGCAAACAATATATGCAAAGGCGTCCTTAAGTATGCTAATACAGGCGGAGTGCGTATAGGCGGGCTGATATGCAACTCAAGAAACGTGGACAACGAAAAGGATATGGTTGAAGCGTTTGCAAAAAAAATCGGAACGCAGATGATACAGTTTATTCCAAGAGACAACGTCGTACAAAGGGCGGAAATAAAAAAGAAGACCGTTATAGAACACGATAAAGATTGCGCGCAAGCCGACGTTTATAGAACGCTTGCAAAAAATATAGAAGAAAACGATATGTTTGTTATACCGAAACCTATGAGCATGCAGGAACTTGAAGACCATATGATGGAGTACGGTTTTATGGAGGAATACGAAAGGACTACCGACGGAAAAAACGCAGCCGTATAATTTTAAGGAAACTAATATATGAATAACTATCAAAATAACGATAATAGTATTAAAAATAATTTTACGACGGAAATTTCCAAACACCCTTGTTTCAATAAGGAAGCGTCGAAAAGTTATGGCAGAGTTCATTTACCGGTTGCTAAATCGTGCAATATTTCATGCAACTACTGTCACAGAGACTACGACTGCCAGAATGAATCCAGGCCGGGGGTAACGTCAAGTCTGCTTTTGCCGGAAGAAGCGGTAAGCAGGATATATGAGGTAAAAAGGTTTTTCGGCGATATAAGCGTAGCCGCAGTTGCGGGTCCCGGCGACAGCTTAGCCGAGCCTTTGAATACTTTGAAGACGTTCGGGCTTGTCAAAAAAGAGTTTCCGGATATTATTCTATGCATGAGTACTAACGGTCTAAATTTAAGCGACAATTTAGAAGAACTGCTTGATATGGGCGTAAGATTTATTACGGTAACGCTAAATGCCATAGACGTTTCCGTTGCCAGCAAGATTTACAGATACGTCGATTATAAGAATATTATTTATACGGATAAAGATGCTGCTGAAATATTGCTTGAAAAACAGATAAAAGGTATAGAAAGCGCAATTAAAATGGGGTTTACGATAAAAATTAATTCCGTTCTTATACCAGGTATAAACGATTTTCACATAAAAGATATTTCAGAAAAAGCAAAAAAACTTGGAGTATATCTTTTTAACGTTATGCCTATGATTCCTGCAAAAAAGTCTTATTTTGAAAAAATAGGAGTAAAAGGCGCAGATAAAAAAGACGTTACGGATATAACCAAAGACATTGAAGGTATAAATATAATGGAGCATTGCAGGCAGTGCCGCTCCGATGCTGCCGGACTTTTAAGCGAAGATTTGAGCGGCAAGCTAATTTCTGAGAAAGGAGGTTTAAAATGCGAATGCAAGAAGATGCAGTTTTAGGGTGCAAACTTTCGAAAAGTTTAAGTTTTTCTCAGGATGAAGAGCTTTATATAGCCACCAGCGATACTAAAATCAAAATGATAGAGGATTATGCACCGTTTGTCGATAAAATTTTAAACGATATCTCCTATAATCCTAGAAATATTTTAGATTTAGGATGCGGACCGGGTTATATAGCGAGAAGATTAAGCGAAGTTTTGCCTAGTGCCATGGTTATTGGCGTCGATAAATCTCATGTTATGATAAATCATGCAAATAACGCTGTTAATAAATCGTTAAAGAATAGTTATATTTTTCGTGCGGAATTTGAAACGGATGGCGGGCCGATTGGAATGTTTGAAAAAGAGCCGGATTATTTGCATTATTATGAACCAAGACTTAAATATATGATTGCCGACAGTGCAAACCTGCCATTCTGTAATTTAAAATTTGATTTGATTTTATTGAAAGGAACTTATAAATGTTTAGAAAATAAGATCGATTCCCTTAAAGAGATGTATAGGGTTTTAAGTCACGGCGGGGAAATTTTTATATATGAGTTCAGAAAAGATATTCCTGAAGACGAATTTGCCGAGCTGACTAAATATATGAAACCCCAAAAAGTAAAATCGCTCAGACGTAAATTGAACTGCTCGTTAGACTTAGAAGAATATAGAAATCATTTGTCAGAAGCCGGATTGGATAAATTTGCGTTAATAGAACACGACGGACTCGATTTAAAAATAACTATAAAAAAACTAAATTTATAAAGATAAGGTATATATATAAAAGTATAAAATGGGAGGAAAGAAAATATGAGTATTATGGACGGTTTCTCCGGCGAAATAGATAATTACGTAAATGCTCCGCGTCGCTCCGGGGCAAAATGGGTTCCGCATTTTCTAATAGAATTCGACCATGCGAACTGTATATCGTGCGGAAGGTGTATAAAAGTTTGTCCGGGCGGAGTTTACGTATTTGAAGACGACGGGGATAAAATGATAGTAAAGATAGATAATTTAGATAATTGCATAGGCGATACCTGCTGCGAAAAAGTTTGTCCCAAGAACAAGACGATGCATCTGCATAAGTTTTCGCCGCTCGGTAAAAATTAATATTAAAGAACAATATTTGTATCTAAATATAAATTTACTAAATATAAAAAATAAGGAGTTTAAAATGGCGGTTAATTTTAAGGAGCAAGAAAGTATAGTAGAAGATATTCTTAGCGTTTATTCCGAAAGGGCAAAGAAAAACAGAAAAGAACATATCGGCATTAACGATAAAGAAACATGCGGAACCTGCGTCGCAAAATCAAACGTAAAATCCCTCCCCGGCGTTATGACTCCCAGAGGCTGCGCTTATGCAGGCTCAAAGGGTGTCGTATGGGGGCCGGTTAAAGACGTTATCAATATAAGCCACGGTCCGATAGGATGCGGCCATTACAGCTGGGGAACCAGAAGAAACTTAGCGGAAGGCGAACCGGCGGTCGAAAATTTCGTTCCTTTTCAATTTACTACCGATTTTAAGGAAAGAGATATTGTTTTCGGCGGCGACAAAAAATTAGAACAGGCGATTAAGGAGTTGCACGAGCTTTTTCCCACGGCAAAAGGAATAATCATAGAATCCGAATGTCCTATTGGATTAATAGGCGACGACATTGAATCCGTCGCAAAAAGAATGGGGGAGGAGATAGGTATTCCAGTGATTCCGGTAAGGTGCGAAGGATTTAGGGGTGTCAGTCAGTCTCTCGGACATCATATAGCCAACGATTCTATAAGGGATTTTGTGGTAGGAAAAGGAGAAATCGACGACAGCAAAAAGACGCCTTACGATGTTGCAGTATTAGGGGATTACAATATAGGAGGCGATGTCTGGTCGTCAATGAAAATATTTAAAGAAATGGGTTTAAACGTTGTTGCGCACTGGTCGGGAGACGGTTCGATAGAAGAAATGAAGATAACTCACGGGGTAAATTATAATCTTCTGCATTGTTATAGATCGATGAACTATATAGCGACTCATTTTGAAGAAAAATACGGTATTCCGTGGATAGAATATAATTTTTTCGGTCCGACGAAAATAAAAGAAAGCATAAGAAAAATAGCTAAATTATTCGACGAAAATATACAAGAAAAGTCTGAAGAGGTTATTAAGGCTTATGAACCAAAAATGCAGGCGGTTATAGATAAATATCGTCCCAGATTAGAAGGAAAAAAGGTAATGCTTTTAGTCGGCGGTTTGAGGCCGCGCCATATAGTCGGAGCTTATGAAGATTTAGGAATGAAAGTAGTTTCTACCGCATACGAATTTGCCCACAACGACGATTATGAAAGAACTACGAAAGAAGTCGAAAACGGAACGATAGTCGCAGACGACATGAACGAGTATGAATTTGTGGAACTTGCAAACAAGCTTAAGCCCGATTTAGTCGCTTCAGGCATAAAAGAAAAATATGTTTTTCAAAAAATGGGCATACCGTTCAGGCAGATGCACTCGTGGGATTATTCGGGGCCGTACCACGGTTACGACGGATTTGAAATTTTTGCTCGGGATATGGATCTTGCTATAAACAGTCCGTCTTGGAAATTAGTTAAGCCGCTCTGGAAAAAATAAAAGGAATAATATTTTATTAAGTTAAGTAATTAAAATTATAAAAATAATACCGGAGGTTTTATTATGGAAAAAGAAGAAGTAAAAAAGATAAAAGGCTGGATGAATACCGAGGAATATAAAGAGAAAAATTTCAACAGGAAAGCTATAGTAATAAATCCGGAAAGAGCATGCCAACCGCTTGGCGCCGTACTGTGCGCCGCAGGCTTCGAAGATACAATGCCTTTCGTTCACGGTTCACACGGTTGCGTCGCATATTACAGAAATAATTTATCGCGCCATTTCAGGGAGCCTTTTGCGGCGGTCTGCACGTCTTTAACCGAAGACGGCGCCGTTTTCGGCGGGCAGGCAAACGGATTTGAAGGCTTTAAAAATGCAACGGCTCTGTATAAGCCGAAAATGTTTGCGATATCTACGACTTGCATGTCTGAAATTATAGGAGACGACCTTGGTTCTATCGTCGGCAATGCAAGAGAAAAAGGTATTTTAACCGATGATATAGCGGCGCCGTATGCAAATACTCCGAGTTTTGTAGGTTCGCATCTCGAAGGTTACGACAGTATGCTTAATGCGATAATCGAAACTCTCGGCAAAAAAACGGATGCCGCTAAAACCGATATAATCAATATAATTCCTGGTTTTGAAACTACGATTGGCAATATAAACGAAGTCAAAAGAATTTTAAAAATTTTCGGAATTAATTTTCTTGTTCTTGCCGATTATTCAAACACGTTAGACAGTCCTTTAAACGGCGAGTATAAAATGTATCCGGACGGCGCGACTAAACTTGAAGACGTTAAAAATTGCCTGAATAATAAGGCTACCGTCGTTCTGCAAAAATATTCGACAAAAAAGACCTCTGCAACGCTGTCGGAGAAACTAGGACAGGATGTAAGGATAGTTAAAAGCCCGATAGGAATTAAAGCCACCGATGAATTTTTAATGACGCTTTCAGAAATATCGGATAAAGAAGTTCCTAAGGAATTAGAAGATGAAAGAGGAAAAGCCATAGATTCTATGACCGATGCCCAGCAATATATTCATGGGAAAAAGTTTGCTATATTCGGCGACCCCGATGTGCTTGTAGGGCTTACCGGCTATCTCTTGGAAATGGGCGGAATACCGAAATACGTATTATGTTCAAACGGCAACGAAGATTTTAAGAAAGAGATTGAAGATTTATTTTCTGCTTATTCGGAAAGCGA
>JAJYHI010000008.1 GCA_021784835.1 bacterium | reverse complement strand
TGCCTGTGCCGCGGCAAAAGACTTAGGAGCCATTGTTAAACTTAAAAAACCGGCTATTGCGACTGCTACTGCCAATGCCGGTATTGAAAATCTTTTTTTCATCTTTACCTCCCTTAATTTTGGTTTTTTAATTTTTGAAGTCTGTATAAACCTTAATTGCAATAGTCCCCCTCTAGAACTATCACGTTTGACGCTTAAAAAAGCGATAATTTAAAAACTTCGTTTTTTAAACGTAATTTAAAAGTTATCATATATCCTATAAACTTGTCAAGAAAAATTATAAATTTTTTAAAAAAAATTTATTATAAATTAAACTATTCAAATATTCTAATACGTATATAATCCTCATGCAAAAAGGGTTGCGGCGGTCTTTCCTGCCGGAATGTATCCATTCTCTTCTTTTTTTTCTAAATAAGCGCTTGAACTTATTAAACGCTCTCCTATTTTTTTAACTATTTTAGAATTCATATCGTGTCCGGTTTTTTTTGCAAGCACCCTGCCTTTGATTCGATAGCCGGCAAGGTATAAATCGCCTATCAGGTCCAAGACTTTATGCCTTATGAACTCGTCTTTATATCTTAAACCGTCTTTGTTTAAAACCGACGTTTCGTCCAAAACAAGCGCATTGTCGAGACTGCCTCCTAGCGCTAAACCGCTCTTTTTTAAATATTCGACGTCTTTTAAAAAACCGAAAGTCCTTGCTTTTGAAATTTCGCCGTAAAAGTTGAATCCGTCTATTTTCATATCGAACGAGCCGGACTGCACTAAAGGATGATTAAAATCCATATCGTAGGATATTTCGAAATCGTCCGACGGATACAGCGCAATAGACGCTCCCGTTTTGTCTTCGCTTTCTATGCTTATCGGTTTAAGTATTTCTATATATTTTCTTTTTGCGTTAAGCTCTTTTATGCCGCTTTCGTAAAAAGATTCGTAAAATACCCTTGCGCTTCCGTCCATAGCAGGAATTTCGCATCCGTAAACTTCTATTAAAGCGTTGTCTATTCCCGCTCCCCACAGAGCCGACATAAGGTGTTCAACGGTCGAAATACATCCTGCGGCTTCTTTTCCGCCGCTTTCTTTTTTAAGCCCTATGCTCGTTCTCAGCATAGTAGAACAAACGTTGTCTGCTTTTGCTTTTATTATTACGTTCGGATTTAAGTCTTTCCTGACGAACGTAATGCCGGAATCGGCTTTGGCGGGTTTTATTATTATCTGCGACTCTTTGCCTGTATGCAGACCTATTCCTCTAAAATAAAGGATATTAGATACGGTGCTCTGCAGTTCGCTCTGGTCTTCTTTTAATATAGCATATTTTTCCATAATGTTATCTAATCCTTTTATTAATTATAAATTATAAATTATTAAATTATATATAGCTTAAATTAATTACCCATTTTTTATAAATGCAATAATTATGCCATACGAATGAAAAAGGTGTCAGATTAATTTTCCGTATGAACTTTATTGCGATAAACAATTTTGCGTATGCGGAAAATAAAATCTGACACCTTTTTCTATTTTCGCGTCTTTTTCTATTACCTTTTTATTTTATATGTGAGAATTATTTTTCGCATATATTTCTTTATATGGAAATATATAGCGAGAACAAAAGTTCGCATTTTGACGCATAACAAATTAAATGGAAAAACTTTTCTCAGAACAGCGAATCTTCCGGGTCTTTTGAAAGACCGAAGTGTTTGTAAGCAAGTTCGGTGGCAATTCTGCCTTTTTTGGAGCGCTGTATAAAACCGCAGGCAACTAAATACGGCTCTACGACATCTTCCAGCGTGTCCTTTTCGTCGTTCATAGCCTGCGCAATGGTTTCTATTCCGACGGGACCGCCGGCAAACTTTTCTATTACGGTTTTTAAGAAAAGAATATCGTTTGAGTCCAAACCGAGTTCGTCTATTCCTAAGCTTTCAATGCCGAATTTTGCTACTTCTATAGTTATGCGGTCTTTTTTAAGGTGCGTCATATAGTCCCTTAGTCGCCTTAAAAGCCTGTTGGCTATACGCGGAGTTCCTCTCGAACGGCGGGCGATTTCCATTGCGGCTTCGCTTTCTATTCCGATACCGTATAGTTTGGCGCTTCTGGTTACTATGACGGAAAGTTCGTCAATATCGTAATATTCCAAGCGCGCCGAAAAGCCGAACCTGTCTCTCAAGGGAGACGGTATGAGGCCTGCCCTCGTAGTAGCCCCGACTAACGTAAACCTCGGCAGATTTATTCTTATAGACTTGGCGGTCGCCCCCTCGCCTATAATAATGTCGAGCTTAAAATCTTCCATCGCCGGATAAAGCATTTCGGCGGCAGGTTTAGGAAGCCTGTGTATTTCATCGATAAAAATTATGTCGCCGTTAGAAACGGCGGACAAAAGCGCCGCTACGTCGCCGGCTTTTTCTATGGACGGCCCGGAGGTAATTTTAATATTGACGCCGAGTTCTTTTGCTATAATTCCGGCAAGGGTCGTTTTGCCGAGACCGGGGGGACCAAAAAACAGCAGATGGTCGAGGTCGTAATGTCCGATTTTTTCCGCTCTTTTTTTTGATGCGTTAATAAAAATCAGAAGGTTTTCTTTAAGTTTTTTCTGTCCTATATATTCGTCGAAAGACAGGGGTCTTACGGGATTATCGAAATCTACCGATTCTTTTTTTTCAGGCGATACGTAAGAAGAGGCTGTTTCCGGCTTGCCGTCCGATAAAGTATCGGTTTCTTTTTTAAACTCTTTTCTAAAAGAAGTCATGATTTACGTCGATATTTTTATAATTTTTTTTGAGAATAAATATATTTTAAACACTCCCGCATTAAATCTTCGGTTTCTGTGAATATTACGCCTTCGGTTTTACCGATGCCGAAGACTTTGCCCGCGATATTGAATGAATCGAGTCTTGAATAACCGAGTGCTTCAAGCGCAAGGGCAGACTCCATTATTATATCGGACGGCTGTTTTTCTTTTATTTTTACGGCTTTTTTTTCTTCTTCTATTTCATTGCCGCCGGTTTTAGTTTTATTCATATCTTCGCCGTTTACGCTTTTGCTTTTGCTTTTGCCGTCATTTTCTTCAATATCCGCAACCGGAGCATATTTTGCGGTTTCCGGAATATTTATACGCAGTTCGTTTGCGTTTATATCGTTATAAAGAGACGTCTTTTTAAGGATTTTATTTTTGAGTTCCATTATAATTCTTTCCGCTTTAGACTGACCTATGCCTTTTATAGAGCAAAGCGCCGATACGTCCTGCGTTGTAAGAATATTAATAAGGTTGGCCGCGTTTATATTTGATAGTATAGTTACTGCAAGTTTAGGTCCGACGTCTTTAACGTCTAAGAGGAGCGAAAATATGTCTCTTTCTAACGTTCCGTTAAAACCGTAAAGAGTTATCCTGTCTTCCCTGACGTAAGTATAAATAAACAGGCTGAGCTTATTTTCGCCGTCTTTATCGGTGCCGTAAAAAGATGCGCCGCTAAAATTAAGCATTGGAACGTAAACTTCGTATCCTACGCCGTTTACTTCCAGTATAATCAGCGATTTTTCCGGGTCCCTGTATATGACGTTTCCGTGAAGATAAGCTATCATAGTATCGTATTTAGTCCAGTTATAATATTAAATTAATATATTAAGCGTTTATAAAATTTTTCATATCCGTCGCGCAGCATATAGCTATTGCCAGCGCGTCCGATATATTGTCGTTAATTTTGCCGCTTAAAAATTCCGATACGCCGTAAGCGCCGGAAGAAGAGCATATGACTTTAAGAGCTTCCTTCATCATGCTTTTATCCGCGCTTCCGCTGCCTGCAATACTTTTTTTAACCAACCTCGGCGGGTATTCCCTGAGCTTTATATTTAAATCCGAAGACAGCATGCAGATAACGCCGCGAGCCTGAGAAAGCTTGATTAACGAAGACGGATTTATGCCGGAAAATACGGATTCCAAGGACATTATATCGGGAGAATATTCGACGGCTATTTCTTTAAGTTCAGAGTACAATTTCGATAAATTATAGGGAAATGTTTTATTTCTGACGTCTATTAAACCGCAGGACGATAATTCAAAGGGTCTGCCGAAAGACGGAAGGTCTAAGACCGCCCATCCCGTAAATCTCGACCCTGGGTCAACTCCTAAAATTCGATAGCCCATAAAGCATGAAATAAAACATAAAAAAATAATTTTTAAGATTACTGTTCCTGCATGTCGAAATTTGCGTAAACGTTCTGAATGCCTTCTATTTCTTCGAGCGCATCCATAAGTTTAAGCATCTGGTCTGCTTCCTTGCCTTTAAGTTCTATATTCGTCTGCGGAATATACGAAATTTCCGAAAATTTTTCTTTTAATCCTTTTGCTTCAAAAGCAGATTTGACGTTTTCAAAATCTTTAACGTCGCAATAAACTAAAATTTCGTCTTCTTCCGTTTTTACGTCTTCCGCTCCTGCTTCCAAAGCTATTTCCATAATAGAGTCTTCAGTATTGGACGCCGAGTCGAAGCCTATTACGCCTTTTTTATTAAACATCCACATGACGCATCCGGATTCGCCCAAGCTTCCGCCGTGCCTCGAAAGAGCGTGCCGAACTTCCGATACCGTCCTGTTTCTGTTGTCGGTCAGCGTTTCTATAAGAAGAGCGACGCCGGCAGGTCCGTATCCTTCGTATATTATCTCTTCGTAGGTTTCTCCCTCAAGCTCGCCTGCGCCTTTTTTAATTGCCCTTTCGATGTTTTCTTTGGGCATATTGTTTGCTTTAGCTTCGTCTACGGCAAGCCTTAGGCGCGGATTAGACGAAATATCTTTCCCGCCTATTCTCGTGCTGGTGATTATTTCCCTTATTATATTCGTGAAAATCCTGCCTCTCTTTGCGTCTAACGCCCCTTTTTTTCTTTTAATGGTGCTCCACTTGCTATGACCCGACATACGGCTAACCTCCTAAAAAGTATAATAAAAATAAAATGGCATATATTGGATAAATTATTTATATATGATTATATGGTGCGAAAGGGGGGACTCGAACCCCCAAGGATTGCTCCGCTGGATTCTAAGTCCAGTGCGTATACCAGTTTCGCCACTCTCGCAAATATAAATTAAAGATAAATAATTATTGTAAATTTTATAATTATATCAAAAATTAAATAAAAGTGGAAATTTTTTGAGGTATTTTTAAAAGGCTTTTAAAAAGTGGCGGGGCCGACGGGGATCGAACCCGCGACCTCCGGCGTGACAGGCCGGCGTTCTAACCGTCTGAACTACAGCCCCGTATATATATAATTGTTTAATGATAAACGAATAAATGGAAAAAGTCAAGAAAATTACGTGTGCTTTATGCCGAACAATGGTAGGCGGAACAGGGTTCGAACCTGTGACCCCCGGCTTGTAAAGCCGATGCTCTAACCGGCTGAGCTATCCGCCCAAAAAACTACCCCCATTTTTAAAAATTCTATATAAGAGAGACAAGGCGCGTTTAATAATAAAATGGAGGTATTTAAATTTAATGGGATAAATTATTTTCCGGTATTGACAGCTTCCTTGAAAGATTTACCCGCTTTAAATTTAGGAGACTTAGATGCTTTAATCTGAATTTCTTTTCCGGTCTGAGGATTCCTTCCTTTTCTTGCCGCCCTTTTCGTTACTTCAAAAGTTCCAAAACCAACGAGTCTTACCGCATCGCCTTTTTTTAAAGCGGTGATTACCGCATTGATTGCCGCCGTAAGGGCTTTTTCGCTGTCGGCTTTAGTAAGCTTTGACGATTTTGCGATTGCATCTACTAATTCTGCTTTTGTCATACCAACTTCCTCCTTTTGTTTTAAGGGTTTAGATTTTTTAATTTAGTTAAGCGCCTTTTAAAATATATGTTTTGAGGCGCTTCATTAAAGCATATATAATATATATACGTTTTTTAACTATATGTCAACAAAAAAATGAATAATTTAATAATATTTTTTTGTATTTAAATCTATTCTCCCCTTGAACTGCCGTTACCGGCGGCATATTCCGTCTCGTAAAGAAGGATAGGCTGTCCGCCGTTAATTATTACATCGTCGTTTATAACGCATTCTTTAATAGTAGGATCGGTCGGTATTTCATACATAACGTCCAGCATTATCGATTCCAGTATAGTCCTCAGTCCTCTAGCGCCGGAACCGTGCTTTATAGCTTTTTTTGTAATTTCCTTAATTGCGGAGTCGGTAAATCTCAAGTTTACGTTTTCAAGCTCAAACAGTTTTTGATACTGTTTTATTAATGCATTTTTAGGCTTGGTTAAAATTTCGACTAAGGCTTTTTCGTCTAATTCCTCAAGCGTCGCAACCACCGGCAGTCTTCCAATGAATTCAGGAATTAAACCGTATTTCAAGAGGTCTTTTGTTTCAGTCTGCTTCATTATTTCGTATGGATTTGACGCTTTATCCGAACCCGCCGCGGCGTTAAAACCGATAGGCTGTTTATGTATTCTTTTTTCTATAATTTTCTCCAGTCCGTTAAATGCGCCTCCGCAAATAAAAAGAATATTGCTTGTATCTAATCTTATGAATTCCTGGTGGGGATGTTTTCTGCCGCCTTTTGGCGGAACGTTTGCGACGGTTCCCTCGATAATTTTCAAAAGAGCCTGTTGTACGCCTTCTCCGGAAACGTCTCTCGTTATCGAAACATTATCCGTTTTCTTTGCTATTTTATCTATTTCGTCTATGTATATTATGCCTTTCTGCGCTTTTTCAACGTCGTATTCCGCATTCTGTAAAAGCGAAAGTAAAATGCTTTCTACGTCTTCCCCGACGTAACCGGCTTCCGTAAGCGTAGTGGCGTCTGCAATGGCGAACGGAAGATCTAGCATGCGCGCCAAGGTCTGGGCAAGCAGAGTCTTTCCGCTTCCGGTAGGACCGATTATGAGAATGTTGCTCTTCTGCATTTCGACGTCCCCGATACCGCTTTTATCGTTAACGCCGTGCAAAACGTCTTCGTTCTTTGCGCTTTTAATAAATTTGCCCTGATTAGGTTTATCGTTTTTTTTAAACGAAAGATTATGCTCTAAACGTTTATAGTGGTTATAAACTGCAACGGAAAGAACTTTTTTAGCTCTCTCCTGTCCTATAACGTACTGATCTAAAAAAGCTTTGATTTCCGCCGGCTTATAGAGATAATTTTCTACCTTTACCTCTGCGGGAACCGGCTGTACTTCATCCGATATTATATCGTTGCATAGGCTTATACATTCGTCGCATATATATACCGAAGGTCCGGCAACGAGTTTCCTTACTTCGTCCTGCGACTTTCCGCAGAAAGAACAGTAAAGTTCCCTTTCGTAACCGTCGTCGTTATTGTTGTTTCCGTTATTTTTCTTAGCCATTTTTATTATCCCCGGTATTATTCGTATTATATTAAATCTATTTTACTTCTTTAATCTCTTTTTTTTCTACGACTTTATCTATAATGCCGTATTCTACCGACTGATCTCCGCTCATAAAAAAGTCTCTTTCGGTATCTTCCCTGATTTTATCTATATTTTGCCCGGTATGTCCGGCAAGTATCTGATTTAATTCTTCGCGCATCCTTAAAATCTCCCTTGCCTGTATATCGATATCGGTAGCCTGACCTTGAAAACCGCCGAGCGGCTGATGTATCATAATCCTGGAATGAGGCAGGGCAAATCTTTTTCCCTTAGCTCCAGCCGCAAGAAGAACGGCACCCATGCTTGCCGCCTGTCCCATGCATAAAGTAGATACGTCGGGCTTAATATACTGCATGGTATCGTAAATGGCAAGTCCGGCTGTTATTACGCCTCCGGGGGAATTTATATATATGTTTATGTCTTTTTCCGGGTCTTCGGATTCGAGAAACAACAGTTGGGCAATAACGAGATTTGCGAATGTATCGTCTATAGCTTCTCCTATAAATATAATTCTGTCTTTCAAAAGGCGCGAATATATATCGTATGACCTTTCGCCCCTGTGGGTCTGTTCTACTACTATAGGTACAAGCGACATTTTATTTTTATTCTCCTTAAATATATTCGACTTTATTTTGCGATAAGAAATCGAAGGTTTTATCTTCCAAAAGAGCGTTTTTCAAATTTTCCTGCGCTTCAGGCGAAGAATAAAACCCTTTAACCTCGTCTTCTTTCATATTGGATATTAATGCGGTATTTTTGTAGAAGTCTTCTAAGTCCGCATCCGTTACCGTTATATTTTCTTTCTTTTCGACGGCGGAAAGCAAAAGATATAGGGCTATATCGCGTTTTGCCATTATTTTTAATATTCCCATATATTCTTCGGACTTGCCGTCTATATTTTTATATTTGCCCTGTTTTTTCATCTCTTCCAGTCTTGATTTTGCATCTTCTTCTACTATGCTTTCAGGAAGTTCGACGGGGTTAAGTTTAATCAACTCTTCCGAAATAGAAGCCCTCAAAGCATCTTTATATCTTTTCTCTTCGTATTCGTTAAGGCTCTTTTCGACGTATTTCTTAAATTCTCCGATGTCTTTGAAGTCTCCGAAATTTTTTATAGTTTCTTCGTTAAGTTCGGGCAGTATTTTCCTGTCTATTTCCCTTACGAAACCTTTTACGGTAACTTTTCTTTCTTTGTCGTCGTATTCGAATGCATCTCCTTTTTTCTTGCCTATGAATGCAGATTCAAAAGATTTGTCTATTATGCTTGAGTTTAAACTGATGGTATAATCTTTTGCGCTGTCTATTTCTTTGCCGTTTTCGTCTATAGTAATATAATCTATCTTTGCGAAATATTTCCCGTCCGCATCTATAATTGCCGAATCGTCAAGCTTTTCCTGGTCGGCAAGTCTTTCTAAAAGAAAATTTATTTCTTCTTCTATTATTTTATCGGTAATTTCTCTTTTGTCTATTTTTTTAATTTTTAAGTCTAACTTTAAATCTTTAACTTCAGGCATTACGTCAAACGATATGGTATATTCGGCTTCGCTCTTTTTTTCCAGCGCTGGCGTTCCTATAACGTATATTCCTTTTTCCGAAATAATTTTTCTAAAATCCTGATTTAAAATTTCCGCCGCCGCTTCTTCTAAAAGTTCCGCTTCGTAATATTTCTTGATTATAGACATAGGCGCTTTGCCGGGTCTAAAACCCTTTATATTGGCTTTTTTAGCCGCTTCGGATAATTTTTTCTGCAAAAGTTCCTGCGTCCTGTTTTCGTCTAATTTCAAATTAACGCTTTTTCTTACCGACGTTTCGTCTATTATTGCAATTTCGTTTGACGCATTATCCATAACCTACGATGTTCTCCTGTTTTAATATTTATGTTTTTTTATTTTTTTATATATTATATTATATTTATACGAATTTGTCCTTATTATATTTATCCGACGAATATAGGCCGTTTTGAAAGCATATCCGGCAATATAAGTTTTCTGTAAGGCATCCCTTTTGTTTCGGCTTTAATTTCTTTAATAAAATCGGCTTTGTCTATATTAAAATTCTTTCTTTCTTTATATCTGTTTCTAATCGATAAAACTCCGCTTTCAGCTTCTTTTTGTCCTACGACGGCGATGTACGGAACCCATTCTTCTTCTGCAAACATTATCTTTTTGCCTAAGCTGAAATCCCTGTCGTCGATATCCGCCCTTATCCCCGAACCGCTAATTTCTTCTTTTAATTTAACCGCAATATCGTAAAACTTTTCCGATACCGGTATAATCCTGACCTGAGTGGGGCTTAACCATAATGGAAAAACCGGAATATCTTTTTTAAGGGCTTCTTCTATTATCAGATACATCCATCTTTCGATAGCCCCGACCGAAGAATGACATATTATACATCCGGCTTTTTCGCCTGTTTCGGTAGTAAAATTCAAGCCGTATCTTTTGGCGTCTTCAACGTCGAGCTGAACCGTAGAAAGCTGGCAGGAACCGTTTACCGAGTCGACGCCTTGAAATTCGTGTTTAAGCGCCCAGTAGTGCTTCATTTTAGATAAAACTTCGATGAGAGCAGGTTTTTTAGAGTATTTTAACAGTTCTACGATTTTATCTTTATATTTTTCGTAATATTCTTTGACTATTCTAAAAACTACGGCGTATTCTATTCCGGTGCCTTCCGCAAGGTCGGCGTAAGTCCTGTAAAGAGCATGGTATTCGTTAAAACCTTCTTCGAGATTAAGGCAAAAACTGTGTATATCCGGCATAGTGAAGCCTCTCAGCCTTCTTAAACCCGCTAATTCGCCGCTTTTTTCATACCTGAAACTCTTAGAAATTTCGTAAAATCTTAACGGAAGATGTTTATAGCTCATTTTAGTATCTTTAAGCATAGAAAAAAGTCCGAAGTCTCCAGCAAACCTCAATACGAATTCTTTGGAAGGAGCAAATCCGCCGGTTTCTGATTTTTCGTCCGGCACTAAAATAGAATAGTGCCTTTCGTGAAACGATTCGCCCTGCCCTTTTATCTCCGGTTTATTCCAGTTGTATATAAGCGGAGTTTCTATTTCCATACAGTTCAAACGGTTTAAAGCTATATCTTCCGCCCAATCGGATAAAAGTTTAAAGAGCAAAGTTCCTTTCGGATAAAAGCGCAGATGCCCTGAATCGGAATTTTCTTCGTGGTCGGCAATCTCTAGACGCCTCATGGCGGAAACCGAAGGCGGCGTTTCTCCTTCTTTTATTTTAAATTCTTCGTATGCGATTACCTTTCTAAGCGACGGAAAATCTTTGAGCGATTTATCGTCTAAGACGCTTGCGTTTTTTAAATCAATTTTTGTTTCTTTGCCGTCGAAATTTAATATAAAAAATTCGCTTTCAACGTCTTTAACTACGTCTTCCCTTGTTTTTTTAGTTCCGTATGCTTTTGTCTGCGTATTTGGCGAACTTTCGGCCGGTAAATCGGTGATATGCCTCGACGATTCGCTTAACGGATGACCCTTGCACGATATTTTAAAGCTCTTATACCATCCGAAAGGCGCTCTGTAAACCGGATAAAACGCCGCTATTTCGTTTTTTAACGATTCGAGCGTAGAAACTGCAAGTCTTGGGTCGGCAAGGCTATTGGAAAGATGTGCATAAGGATAGACTATAATTATGCGCGGTTTTAATTTGTCGGCTATATCTTTGATTTGCGTAAAAGCCTGTTTTACTATATCTTCGTTGTTTTTAGCGTCTGCTTTTTCTACGGTGCAAAAAACTACTAACGGCTCTTCAAAAAAGTTGCCTGTATCCTTAACGGCAGATTTGTCTATTTCTTCGGCAACCGGAGTTTTCCCTGTTAAAGAATAGTTAAAATCGTCGGCATGAATTATTAATAGCTGCATAAATTTTAGTTTCAGTCGTTAGAATTAGAAATCGTTGGGCAGGCTTTCAAGCTCTTTTGCCGTAAACACCGGGCCGTCTTTGCATACGTAAACGCTGCCAACGTTGCATCTCCCGCATTTTCCTAGTCCGCATTTCATTCTGTTTTCAAGAGTAGTTATTATATTTTCTTTACTGAAACCCATTTTTTCTTCAAGAGTTTTTAAAGCAAACTTAATCATAATCGGAGGTCCGCAAACCACCGCTATGCTGTTTTCGCCTTTAAGAGGAAGCTGTTCCAGAATAGTAGGAACGAAGCCGACTTTTCCTTTCCAGTCGGGAGTTTCTCCGCCGGGATCTACCGTTACGACAAATTCCGTATCTTTATGATTTTTCCATTCGTCGAAAATATTTTTATACAAAAGGTCGCCTACGGTTCTAGCGCCGTATAGTATAGTAATTTTACCGTATTTATCGCGCTCGTCGAGACAATATTCCATAATAGACTTAACCGGAGCCATGCCTATGCCTCCGCCGACGAAGACGATATCTTTGCCGTGCATTTTCGACGTATCGAAATAGTTTCCGTAAGGACCCCTGAAAGCAATTTTATCGCCTTCGTTTAATCCGTTTATACCGGTCGTAGCACGTCCCGAAGTCCTGAAACTGAATTCAAAATATTCTTTTCTTAAAGGTGAGGATGAAAAACCGAAAGTAGATTCGCCTTCTCCTATCAGCGAAAATTCGCCGAACTGACCTGGAAGAAAATCTATGCTTTTTCCGTCTATGGTAAGGCGTATCGTTTTAGTGTCCGCAGTCTCCTGAATAATTTCTTTTATTTCCGCCAGTTTAGGCAAATAGATATTTTCCATTAACTATATGCTCCCGCTATATAATATTAATATTAAATTATATTTTTTATACTATTATTTACGCCATTTCGGCTAAATTTTTCGCAACTTCTTTTATATCTATGTCTTCGGGACAGTTTCTCGAACATCTGCCGCACCCTACGCATAAATATTTATCGAATTTCTCGCTGTAAATTTTGAACTTATGCATTAATCTCTGTCTGTATCTGTCGCCCTGAGTAACCCTCGGATTATGTCCCGAAGTATGAAGCGTAAATATTCCGAACTGGCATGAATCCCAGTTGCGGATCCTCCTGCCTTCTTTTAAATTTCCTTCGTCCTGAATATCGAAACAGTGGCATGTAGGACATGTGTAAGTACAGACTCCGCAGCCTATGCACGATAAAAATCTTTCCTGAAAATAGTTATGCTCGAAATTTTTATCTAAAAAGCTTTTAGTCTTTTCTATTTCAAAAATCTTTTTCCAATCTTTATCTGCCGGAACTTTGTCTTTTGTAGTTTCGGTAAATAAATCCGAATATTTTTTTATAAGGTTTAGCCCTTTCTCTCCGGTAACTATAGCAAAATATTTATCGCCCGATTTTTTAAGAAGAACATCCGAACCGTAAGAACTTTCGGGAGAAAGCTGCATTTCAGTGCAGAAGCAATAATTATCGGGTTTTTCACAGGCTATAGAAATTATGGTCAGATTTTTAAATCTTTCGTTAAAGAATTCGTCCTTATAATCCCAGTTAAAAACTTTTTCCATTATGGGGCCTGCTCCGGCATCGCAAGGCCTTCCCCCGAAAATAACCCGTTTTTCGTTTGCGCCGGCAATACTTTGCAGGCCGTCTTTAATATCGGTATCGACTCCCGAAATCGAATACTCAAAAATCGTTTCGGTTTTAGGAAGAAGATATTCTTTATAAGACATCTTAGGCAATAAAATATCTAGGTTTGCTTCTTCAAACCTGCTTATTTTTCCGTAAAAAGTATCGCCGTCCTTATCGGTCGGCGCTATAACCTCATAGTTATCGGTTATCATCCCGTCAACAAATTTTTTAAGATTTTCCGAGGAAATTTCAAAATATTTTTCTTCCATTATAAGCCGTCTCCAATATCTTATTTCTTATTTTATAAAGTCGTTGAAATCGCTTTCGCTGAATACGCCGAAAACGGGTTTAGCATTGATATCCAGTCCTGATTTGTAGCCAAAAAGATTATATACGTCTCTTGCCATTTTTTCGTTTATCAGCATAAGCGGAATGTTCACGGGGCATGCTCTTTCGCACTCTCCGCATCCTATGCACCTGCCGGAAAGATGATAAGCTCTTATCATATTCCACTGTGCATTTCCGGGTTCTTCCGAATTGGTATCTATCCACTGAGGCATATTTTTTTCTACTATGCATCTTGAGCAGAAGCAAAGCGGGCAAGCCTGCCTGCAGGCATAACATTTAATGCATTTATCAAACTCTTTTGCCCAGTAAGCATTTTTTTCTTCGGTACTCATAGCCTCTAATTTTTCTATCTCGGCATAAGGCTTAACGCTTCCCGACAGGCTCAATTCCGGTTCTTCGGTTTCAACAAGAAAATCGTAAAGAACGGGCGTATGTTCCTGACATACGAGGCATTTATCGTACACCGTAGTTTCCGAAACTTTTGTTTCGCCTTTATCTGCAAGATTTTGTTTTATTACGCCGTTGCACTGCATGCCGATTATTTTTATGTTGTCTCTCGATAATTGATACTCCTGAATTAAGGTATTAACGGCTTTTTCGTCGCATCCTTTAACGGTTATTCCTATTTTTCCGTATTTCTTAACTTCCTGTTTTTTTAAAAATACGGCTAAATCTTGAACGGCGTTATGGCTGAACGAAAGCTTTTCAACCTCTTCCGGTTTAGTTATAAAAACGGGTCTCATTCTTTGCGGATTAGAACCTTTGGTATATCCTATTATAAGATTCACTTCGCCGCTTTCGAGAAGATCTTTTGCTATTTTTTGCAGTTTTTCGTCTGTTTTTGTGTTTGCCATAAATATATCCTTTATTTTTTTGTAAATATATCCGTCGTTTTATCCGGCAGAGATTTAATTTTATCCGTAAATTCGTTAATTACGGCAACCCATTTGTTTCCTTCCGATGCGCTTATCCAGGAAAATTCCACCCTGTTTAAATCTACTCCGAGATAACCGAGTAAATCTCTAAACGTCGCATATTTTCTTCTTGAATGATAATTTCCGCTGGTATAATGGCAGTCGCCGGGGTGACAGCCGGAGACCAAAACTCCTTTTGCACCTTTTTTAAAAGCTTCTACTATAAAAAGCGGGTCTATTCTTCCGGTACACGGCAGTTTTATAACTCTTACGTTGTCGGAATACTTCATTCTGCTCGTTCCGGCAAGATCCGCGCCGTTGTAAGTACACCAGTTGCAGACGAAAGCTATTAACCTTGGATCGCTTTGACTGCCGGCATTAGTTGCCGCCGTTCCTTCTTTTTGTTTTTCCTTTTCTGCGTTCATATCTTCCATGTCTGAAAGACTCCTTTTTTTCCGTTTTGTGGTAAGGACGGATTGAATTCCGTCAATACGGTTCAATTTTGTGGGAGTACCGGAATTAAATTCCGATACTCCCTATAAGTTATACTGCTAACGATTTAATTTCCGCATATATCTGGTCGTCCATAAAGCCTTTGACGTCGATAGATTTAGAGAAGCAGGCGTTCACGCATGCTCCGCATCCGGTGCAAAGTCCTGGATTTACGTTAGCAACGACTTTTACGACGTTGCCGTTTCTGTCTTTAATTTCTTTTCTGGTAATAGCGTTATAAGCGCAGACTCTCTGGCAGTAGAAACAGGCAACGCAAGTCGCTTCGTTAACGCTCGATATAGTTCCTTCGACCTCGTACTCGCTTTTGGAAAACAAGCCGAGTATTTTTGAAGCCGCCGCAGAACCCGAAACTACCGATTCAGGAATGTCTCTGGGTCCCTGTGCCATACCGGCAAGAAATATGCCTGCCGTAGAAGATTCCGCAGGTCTCAATTTAGGATGAGATTCGGTTAAGAAACCATATTTATCGTATGATATTCCAAGCATTTGAGCAAGTTTGTCGGAACCTTTTTTGGGTATTACGCCGGTTGCAAGAACAACCATATCGGCAGCTATTTCTACCTGATTCCCGGAAAGAGTATCGGCTCCTTTTACTATAAGTTTTCCGTTGTCTTCATATATTTTAGATACCCTGCCTCTTAAATAAACCGCTCCGTCCTGCTCCATAGTTCCTCTTACGAACTCTTCGTATCCCTTGCTTGTAGATCTTATATCTATATAAAAAACATAGCTTTGCGAGCCGTGAACCTTATGAGCAAAAAGTTTTGCGTGCTTTGCCGTGTACATACAACAAACTTTGGAACAATACGGAACTCCTTTTTCGGGGTCCCTCGAACCTACGCACTGAACAAACACTATAGTCTGAGGCGTTTTTCCGTCAGAAGGTCTTTTTATTACGCCCTCGGTAGGTCCGGAGGCAGAAAGAAGCCTTTCAAACTGCAATCCCGAAACCACGTCTTTATATTTTCCGTAACCGTATTCGCCGTACATGGAAGTTTCCATGAGGTCGTATCCGGTTGCGGCTACTATTGCGCCGACCGTTTCTTCTATTATTTCGTCCTGCATGCTGAAATCTATACACTTTGGACCGCAGGCGTCGAAACATTTCTGACATTTTCCGCCTTTTTTAAAATGAAGGCATACGGAGCGGTCTAACACGGGCACTAATGGCACCGCCTGAGGAAACGGAACGTATATTGCGGTTCTTTCCGACAAGTTTAGATTAAACTCGCTTTTAACGTTTTTGTGCATAGGACAAGCATTCCAACATTCGCCGCATCCAGTACAGTCTTTTTCGACGACGCTTCTTGCCTTTTTCTTTATTTTTACTTTGAAATTTCCTATATAGCCGGAAACGTCTTCTATTTCGGAATATGTATATAATTTAATGTTTGGATGCTGGTTTGCTTCGACCATTTTCGGGGTCATTATACAACTGGAACAGTCTAAGGTAGGAAAGGTTTCGTCGAGCTGTATCATTCTGCCGCCTATAGACGGTTCTTTCTCGACTAATATAACTTCTACTCCTCCGTTCGCGATATCTAATGCGGCCTGTATTCCCGAAATGCCTCCGCCTATAACTAAAGCTTTTTTATTCAAAGGAACCCTGACGTCTTCTATAGGTTTATCCCTTTTTACCTTTTCAACCATCATTTTCATTAAATCTACGGCTTTTGCGGTAGCTCTTTCTTTATCTTCGTGAACCCATGAAACCTGTTCCCTGATATTTGCAATTTCTACGAAATACGGATTCAATCCTTCTTTTACCGCAGCTTTCCTGAAAGTGTTTTCGTGCATATGAGGCGAACATGCGGCAAGAACGACGCCCGTTAAATTTTTCTCTTTAATTACGTTCCTCAAGCTGTTCTGTCCCGGGTCGGAACACATATATTTGTAATCGACGGCGCTGACTACTCCGGGTATTTTTGCAGCTTCCTCTCTTACTTTTTCTACGTCGACGGTGCTCGCTATATTAGAACCGCACCAGCAGACAAACACGCCTATTCTTGACATAATATTTTACCTCTCGTATGTAACTTAATAAATAATCTTAATTTCCGATTTTAGGGAAAACCTAAATATTCAATTTTATGAAATTAATTTCATTCAGTTTACTGCGAAACCGGAATTTATTTACATAAATAATCTATACTGCTTATTTAGATAATTCTTCTATTTTTTTTAGTACTCTGTCTGCCGCAACCATATGTCCGTCTATCGCAAGGTCTTTAGGATTAATTCCGAAAGAAAGGCCCAGAAGCTCCGTAATAAACAAAACCGGCAGACCTATTTTTTCTTCGTATTTTCTTTCTATTTCTTTCTGCCTGACGTCTAAATTTGAATGGCACAGGGGGCAGGCGACTACTACGACGTCTGCTCCGTGATTTTTGGCATCGTACAAAACTTTTCCCGTCAAAGCCATAACTACGTCCGGTTTGGAAAGAGAATTAATAGCCCCGCAACATTCGGTTTTATAAGAATAGTCGACCGGCTCCGCTCCGGTAAGAGAAACCAGCTCGTCCATGGTAACGGGATTTTCGGGATCGTCGAACTGCATAACTTTAGGAGGTCTTACTAATAAACAGCCGTAATACGATGCAACCTTAAGTCCCGCAAGCGGTTTTTTAACCATCGATTTTATCTTATCTTTGCCGACTATTCCTATGAGGAATTCGAGCATGTTATTGATGCTCATTTCGGAATCATAGGGCATTTCCAAAGAATTGGTTATTTTCTTTTTCAGTATATCGTCTCTTTTTAGTTCATAATCGGCGTTTTTGAGCCTGTTGGAGCATGCGGCGCATGGAGCAAGGACGGATTCGAAACCGTCCTTTTCGGCTATGGCAAGGTTTCTTGCCGGAAGAGCTATAGCAAGATTATGGTTTATGCTGTGGGCGGCTGAAGCTCCGCAGCAGTTCCAGTCGGGAATCTCCTTGACCTCTATGTTCATAGCTTCAAGAATTTTTAACAACGAAACTTCATATTCAAAAGACGTTCCTTTTAACGAACATCCGGGGTAATATGCTAATTTCATATTTTTTAATTTCTCCTTTAACTTTTTACTCGAAATCCTTAAAAATTTTTGCTATTTGATTTAAGCCTGAAAGATTTTCTCCGTGCATTTTAAGTTTTCCTTTTTCAAACATTTTTGGAGCCAAAAACATATCTCTGAAAAGATGTTTTGTTTTTAATTTATATTTGCCGACCAATTCAAGTTCGAAAATTCTTCCGTGCGACTTGACGTTTTCCAGAAAAACTTCGTGAAACATCTGTACTTCTTTTTCCGTTTTTGAAGTTATTCCTTTTCTTTCGGCTATTTCCCTAAGAACGTCCATTATTCCGGTAACTTCAAATCCTTTCGGACATCTGGTCGAACAGGTATTGCACGAAACGCACAGCCATATCGTTTTAGAATTTAAAACGGTATCTTCCATTCCAAGTTCGGTCATTTTTATAATCTGGTTTGGAGTATAATCCATTTCAAAATTAACGGGGCATCCCGCCGAACATTTGCCGCATTGATAGCACTTGGATAGTTTGTCGTGCAGCATAGACTCGACCTGTGCGACAAAATTCCGCCTGTTTTGTTCATTTAAAACCGTTTTCATAGCTATTGTCCCTGAATTGAAAATTGAATTTATTTTATGTTTTCGGATTGAAAATCGTATATTTTTTGTTTTTTTATTCGATTTTAAAATGCCGTTCTTAAATTATAAACCTTAATTAAATTTTAGTCAAGAATTTTTTACTTCTAATTATATAGCCGAGGGCGTGCATAACAGGTCGTAGCCCTTAATTTTATTGATGTTAACATATATAAAATTTTTTTTTGCAATATATCCGCGACTATTTTTTAAGTCTTCTGAATACATATAAGTATATCCGTCGATATCGGGCGACTGAAAGTAAGTTCTAAGCTTTACCGTTTTATTGTTTATTTCGTCTATTACAGCTTCGTACGTCCGACCTATGTGTTTAGACATTATTGAGCCGATTAGCGATTTTTGAGTTTCCATTAAAATTTTATATCTTTCGGATTTAATTTTTGCGCTTACTTTTTGATTATATTTATATGAAACGGCCGACATTTCGTCCGAATATTTAAAAACTCCGAGGTTGTCGAATTTTACGTCCTTAACGAACGCCGATAATTCTTCGAAGTCTTTATCCGTTTCTCCGGGGAAACCGATAATAAGGGAAGTCCTTAATGCGGCGCCGGGGATTTCGTTTTTTATTTTTTCTATAATTCTTAAAACGTCTTTTTTTGATTCGCCGCGTTTCATTAATTTAAGAATTTTATCGCTAATATGTTGAACCGGCATATCTATATATTTTAAAATTTTTTCTTCATTATTAAACAGGCTTATTAAATCATCGGTAAACAAAGCCGCCGAAGGATAAAGATACATAAGCCTTATCCACTTGACGCCTTTTATTTTTATAAGCTCTTTCAGCAGAACGTATAAACCGTTTTTAACTCCCGCATCCGTTCCGTAATAAGATGTATCTTGGGAAACGATTATTAATTCTTCGACTCCGGCCGAAGCTAAATAGGCGGCTTCTTTTTTAATCTCTTCTATAGATTTCGAGCGGTATGCGCCCCTAATTGAAGGAATAGTGCAGAAAGAACAAGACCTGCTGCATCCTTCGGATATTTTAAGGTATGCCGTGCTTTTTAAGTTAAAATGCTCCCTTTCGAATTCTTTATATTCTTTTGAGGAAGCCTGCCTGCCCGATATTTTTTTTCCCGCCGCAGTTTCAATTTCTTCTACTATTTTTTCTTCGTCGAAAGTAGCCAGAAAAATATCGACTTCGGGCAGTTCTTTTTTAAGTATTTCTATGTTGTTGTTTACCATGCATCCCGTCACCGCAATATATTTTACTGCGCCGGACTTTTTTTTCTCGACCGCTTCCATTATTACGCCTATAGATTCTTTTCTTGCCGCTTCTATAAAACCGCAGGTGTTTACTACGCAGATATCGCATGAATCGGAGTCGGAAGTAAATCTTATGTCCGACTTTTCGAGACGGGTAAATATATTTTCGGAATCTACCTGATTTTTAGGACATCCCAAACTTATTAGATTAAAACTTAACGGCATCGGCTAGAAAATATTTATATTGACAAATGACTTTAAAGTCATTATGATTATTATTGATTAACGTCATTTAATGAATTATTATGCATTATATTTTTTGTTTATGATTTATTAATTATTTATTAACAATGCGACGTTATAATTTGTGATGGGGATAGAATTGAATTCAACTCCCATAATTTAATATAATATCGATATATAATAATCTATATAATATAATAATATAAAATGAATATTAAAACCATAAAAAAAATAACACTGTCTTTGTTTTTCTTAATTGTCGCATCGTTATTTATTAACGCCGGAAATTCTTACGGCGCAACAAAAAAAAATATAACCTTAAAAGATGCGTTAAGGCTTGCGGTCAAACTTTACCCAGGAATATTAACTTCAAAATATTCATATCTTTCGTCCGTATATACAAAAAATGAAACTCTTTCTCAATATTATCCGCAAATTTCCGCAAGCGCCGGATTTTCAAAAAATTCGGTTATGGACGTAGATAATAATACCGTAATTTCCGGAGGACGGGTAATTACGGAACCTGGTATAAATTATTCGCTTAACGACTATTCGGCGTCTTTGAATGCGACGTATATGCTTTATTCTTTCGGCTCGCGCTATTACGGTTATCTTAACGCAAAATATCAGATGAAAGGCGCTGACGCAGGTTATAATTATGCCGTAAACAGCGATTTATATAACGTTATTTTAAATTTTGCCGAATATTTTGCCGACAAAGAATTAATGAAAGCCGACAAAGAAAACCTTAAAAACGACGAAATGCAGTATAAAGCCGCAGAAGCATTTTACAAAGTAGGTACGGGCGACCTTTTAGACGCGGAAACGGCAAAAGCGACAATGGAAACCGCAAAAGCCGCTTATATAAATTCTATATTCAACGTCCGCATAACAAGGCTGGCTCTTTTAAATTCCATAGGGCTTCCGCCTTCGAAAAACTACGTTTTCATAAATACCTTGAAATTTAAACCTTTTAAAAGCAAACTGCAAAGGCTGATTAAATCGGCAGTTAAAAATAATCCTCAGCTAAAACAGGCTCTGTATGCGGTAAAAGCGGCAAAAGCTTCCGTAAAACAGTCCGACAGCGGTTATTATCCGTCTTTTAACGCAGATTTTTCATATACCGGAGTAAATTCGGCTTTTCCGCTTAACAGAAATTATTCTGCGGGACTTTCCGTTTCAATACCTATTTTTAACGGATTTTTAACTCAAAATAAAATAGATTATTCCAAAGCGGCGTTAAACGGCTCCATTTGGAATAAAAAACTTACCGAAAACAACTTGATTTACGGCGTTTCAAGCGATTATTACGCTTTAAACAATCAGTATTTAACCGTTAAGGCGCTGAAATCTTCCGAAAAGGCTTCAAAACTTGCTTATACTCTTGCTTTTAAAAGCTACGAAGTGGGAGTAGGTTCCATGGTTCAGCTCGTAACGGCAAACGCCCAGTATATTTCGGCATTGACAAGCTATATAAACGGCAGATACACATATTTTTATCTAAAAGCTAAACTATATTCCGACCTAGGATTAATACCGCAACATTATTTAAAATAATAAAGGTGAAACAATGAAAAAAAATAAAAAAATTATTATAATCGCGATTATAATTTTACTTGCGATATTTATCGCGTCTTATTTTATTATAAAGTCTAAAACGCATAAAGTTTCTTACGACCTTTATCAGGTAAAACCCATTACCATACAAAAATATGTTACTACTACCGGAACGGCTAATCCTATAAATACTATAAACGTGGGAGCGCAGGTATCGGGAATATTTTCAAAACTTTACGTCTGGTACAACTCGATAGTTAAAAAAGGACAGCTTCTCGCTCAAATAGACCCTGCCCCCTTTATCCAAAAAGTCGACCAGGATAAAGCAAATCTTGCTTCCGCCGAAGCAAACGTCCTTAAGCAAAGGGCGGCGTTATCGTACGACAGGCTGACTTATATCAGGGACGAAAAACTATGGAAAGAAAACTTGATAGCGCATCAGACGGAACAAAACGCCTACAGCGTTTATCTGCAGGATATAGCCCAGCTTAAATATTTAGAAGATGCGGTAAATGCGGCTAAGGCGCAATTGGGTCAGGACGAAACAAACCTTTCTTACACAAATATATATTCGCCGGTTAACGGCATTATAATAAACGTAGGGGTCGTGGTCGGTCAGACCGTCGCTTCAAGTTTTCAGACGCCGAACCTTTTCGTAATAGGCGAAAACATAAAAAAAATGGAAATAGATACGACTACAAACGAAGCGGACCTCGGCGGCATTAAAAAAGGCGATGAGGCTTCATTTACCGTATATGCATATCCCGATAAAACTATATGGGGCAGCGTTCATAATATAAGAATTAATCCTACGACCGTTTCCGGAGTCGTCAGCTATAACGTCACGATATTTTTTAATAACGACGACGAGAAGGTGCTTCCTGGAATGACCGCTATAGTTAAAATTTACGTTTCGGAAAAAAAAGGCGTCCTCGGCGTGCCTAATTCAGCTTTAAGATTTATTCCGACCGGAGAAAACAAACAGATTTTAAATAATATCACTAAAAAATTAAAAGTCGGCGAAGGCGTCGTATGGGTACTGGAAAACGGCGTTCCCAAACCGGTTATAGTAAAACTTGGTATAAATAACGACGAATATACGGAGGTCGCCTCGAAAGATATTAAGAGCGGCACCGAAGTAATAACGGGCATACAATCTTCCTCTAAAGGCGCCGCGGCTCCTGGAAGAAGGATGTTCTTCTAAAAAATGTGCAGAACAAGTTGCAAATGGAAAAAGGTGTCATGGAAAAAGGTGTCAGATTTTATTTTACGCATACGAAAAAAACAATTAACGATGAAAGATTTTGCGTAAAATTAATCTGACACCTTTTTCAAAAAAGCTTGATAGTAAAATCTTTTTTTCCTAAGGAAATATAATATGGCAAACAGCTATAATACTAAAGACGACGTTCCTCTGATAAGGCTTGAAAATATCGGCATGATTTATAAAATAGGCGATATTTCCTATGAAGTACTTAAAGGAATAAACCTTACCGTAGAAAACGGGGAATTCGTTTCGATAATGGGCGCATCCGGCTCAGGGAAATCTACTCTAATGAACATATTGGGATGTTTGGATAAACCTACTTCCGGAAGCTATTTTCTCGAAGGGAAGGATGTCTCCGGACTTACGCCGGACGAACTTGCCGAAATTAGAAATAAAAAAATAGGCTTCGTATTTCAGGGTTTTAATCTTATACAAAGGCTTTCTATTATTGAAAACGTTATGCTGCCTCTTTATTATTCGGGCTATCACTCAAAAGACTCCGAAGAAATGGCGCTAAAAGCTTTAAAACTCGTCGATCTTTCGGAAAAAGGAAATAAATTTCCGAATCAGATATCCGGCGGAGAACAGCAAAGAGTGGCTATAGCAAGAGCCGTAGTAAACGACGCTCCTATAATAATGGCTGACGAACCTACGGGTAATCTCGACTCCGTAAGAGGGGCGGACGTTATGAATTTTTTTGAAAAAATTAATACTGAAAGGGGCGCTACTATAATTCTGGTAACGCACGATAAGCATATAGCAGATTATGCAAAAAGACTTATAACGGTAAAAGACGGAATTATTTTGTCTTCGGAAACCATAAAAAAAATATGAAACGAAAACGCGTAAAATTTGCTTTTTTTCTTGACTTGGAATCGGCATATAAAACCCTGTTGAGGAATAAAATAAGGTCGTTCTTGACGATACTCGGAATTATTATAGGCGTAGGCTCGGTTATCGCAACGATAGGCATCGGACAGGGCGCATCTAAAGCCATTCAGGCATCGATTAACTCGATGGGTTCCAATATGCTGATTATACTTCCCGGTTCGTCGTCGCTCGGAGGAATACACAGCGGTTTCGGAGTTCTGCCTACGCTTACGCTGAACGATGCATATGCAATAAGAAAACTTTCTTCGGTTAAAACCGATACCGCAATGCTCGGAATGTCCCAGCAGGTAATATGGAGGGGAAACAACTGGTCAACTTTAATCAACGGATCAAACTCTACATTTCCGATAGTAAGGAAATGGCCGGTAGCAAAAGGCGTTTTTTTTACTCACCAGCAGGTTGCTTCAGCGGCTAACGTAGCCGTAATAGGAAACACGGCGGCAACCGAACTTTTCGGGCTTATAAATCCCATAGGACACATAATAATTATTCACAGCGTTCCGTTTACCGTTATAGGTCTTTTATCTATTAAAGGATTTAACGCTTTCGGACAGGACCAGGACGACACGGTGATTATACCTATAACGACTATGATGGAAAAGATTGCCGGCACGACATGGGTGCACGCCATAGCAGTTTCCGCAAAAACTCAGAAAGACACGGTTATTGCCCAGTCTCAAATTACGCGTCTATTAAGGCAAAGACATCATATACCGGTGAATAAACCTAACGACTTTTTCGTCAGAAACCTTACCGAAATAGCCCAGGCGGCAAATTCCAGCGCCGCTACTTTTACCATTCTTCTCGCAAGCATTGCCGCAGTATCCCTGCTGGTAGGCGGCATAGGCATAATGAACATAATGCTTGTTTCCGTAACCGAAAGAACCAAAGAAATAGGAATAAGAATGGCTATAGGCGCTAAAAAATCCGATATCCTTAAACAGTTTCTGATAGAATCGGCCGTTTTAAGCCTTTTCGGCGGACTGCTCGGCATCGGTCTAGGCTTCGGAATTTCAAGCGCAATTTCCGCTTTCTCTCCCCTTAAAACCGTAGTGACGGCGGAACCTATAATAATCTCAGTCGTATTTTCCCTGTGCGTAGGAATATTTTTCGGCTTTTATCCGGCCTATAAAGCCTCAAGGATGAATCCCGTAGAAGCATTAAGGTACGAATAGATTTGCCTAGAGGAAAAGGTGTCAGATTAATTTTCCGTAAATAACTTTTAATAAATACTAGAACAGCATTCAATTATAACAAGTTGCAAATAAAAAACGTTACGTATGCGGAAAATAAAATCTGACACCTTTTCCCTGACACCTTTTCCTAACCCAGTTGAAGCATTAAGATATAAATAGTCCTGTAGCCCGCTTTCATATTTTTTATATTTCTGTTATATTAATAAGATAAATATAAAAAATATTTGGAATATTATTTCGTATTAATCATATTTTTATATACTGCGCAAAAGATGTTTAAAACTTTAAGAGAAAATATAAATTCGGTTTACGAAAGAGATCCTGCCGCCAGAAACGCTTTGGAGGTTTTGCTCTGCTACCCGGGGCTTCATGCCGTATATTTTCATAAAATATCGCATTTTTTATGGAAACATAAATTCAGGCTTTTGGCAAGGCTCGTTTCGCAGGCGGGAAGATTTTTTACGGGAATTGAAATTCATCCCGGCGCAAAAATAGGCAGAAGATTTTTTATAGACCACGGCATGGGGGTCGTGATAGGCGAAACAGCTGAAATAGGAGACGACGTTACTATTTATCACGGCGTTACGCTTGGCGGGACAAGCTGGAAAAAGGAAAAAAGGCATCCTACCGTAGGGGACAGGGTGATAATAGGCACGGGAGCAAAAATACTAGGCCCTTTAACTATAGGGCACGACTCTAAAGTAGGGGCCAATTCGGTGGTCGTCAACGAAGTTCCTGCTCATTCTACGGTAGTCGGAATACCGGCGAAATCGACGAAGCGGGACGAATCGGAAGTTCACGACAATATAGACCTTGAACATAACAGACTTTTTGACCCCGCTTTTTACGAGATATCGCTTTTAAAATCAAAAATATCCGAGCTTGAAAACAGGATAAAAGAGATTGAGGCATCTAAAAAATAAAAATGAAACTTTCTTCTAAAGGTCAATACGCCGTAAGGGCGCTGATATATCTGTCGTATAATTCAAAGGACAACTCGGTTCCTGTAAGTTTAAAGGATATTGCCGCAGGAGAATATATTTCCCTGCACTATTTGGAACAGATATTTTTTACTTTAAAAAAAGCCGGTATAGTAAGAAGTTTAAGAGGTCCGAACGGCGGTTATCTGCTTAATAAAAAACCTTCGGAGCTATTTATCGGAGATATAATAGAATCGGTAGAGCCGATAGAAATTACAAGCTGCATAAGCAAATCTAAAGCAAAAAAAGAATGCGGCAGAAAATCGTTTTGTTTAGCTTTCGATATGTGGAATTCCGTATCGAAGAAAATCACCGAATTACTTAATTCCATAACTATACAAGACGTAATAGACGAATACAAACAAAAACTGTCATCATCTAATACATCTAATACATCTAATAGAACATAGTGCCAGAATTCAATTCCGGCACTATCACAAAATGGAATACGGTGCC